>JAFTKV010000192.1 GCA_017453085.1 Clostridia bacterium | reverse complement strand
GAGTTTGGTCCCGCATTGCTGGACGATAACGGCGGAATGATCAAAGAATTCAGCAACGATAGCTACGATCACAACGTAGTGGATGCACGCCATCCACGCGCCTCCATCGGTTATTATGAACCGGGGCATTATGCGCTGGTGGTGGTAGACGGCAGATCCGATGACTCTCAGGGCGTCCGCGTGGCGCAGATCGCGCAGATCTACAACGAGCTGGGCTGCAAGCAAGCCTATAATCTGGACGGCGGAGACAGCTGTCAGGCCTACTTTAACGGCGAGATGTACCGCGTTGACCAAGAGCGCGAGGAAAACGGAGAAGGACAGCGTGACCTGTTCGACATCGTGTGTATTGGCGAGATCAAAAAGAATTGAGGTGTGGCGGTATGAAGAAAAGTAAAAAGCTTTTGCAGTATCTGCTGAACGTACTGCCCCATATCAATATCGTGCTGGCGGTGACCATGCTGACCTTTTTCGTGGTAGACCGCTACAACCGCGCCATGTCGTTTATTGACAACGATATTACCAAATGGATGCTCTGCGTCTTTTGCGTCACGGTGCTTGCCGAAGCGATCCTGACGGTGATCTATCGCCGCATGATCACCCGAGAGCAGAACGCGGCCATTGATGCAGATCAAAGGAAGAGGAGCAATTCCTCCGAGCGGTGTGACTGATGGCAGCATTCAAGCATTTTCGAACCATCACCAGACATCGCCACAAGGTGATTGTCCACTGCTTCAAGGCGGGTATTGGCTGGCAGGGATTGTTCCACGATCTGTCCAAATACAGCCCTACAGAGTTCTGGAAAGGCGCACGCTACTATCAGGGGCAGCGCAGTCCCAACGAAGCGGAACGGGAGGACATCGGCTATTCGCTGGCGTGGATGCACCATAAAGGGCGCAACCGCCATCACTTCGAATATTGGGTAGATGTCAATCCGAAAACCAAGCGTTACGAGCCCGTAGAGATGCCGGTGAATTTTCTCATAGAGATGTTCTGAGACCGTGTTGCCGCTTGCAAGATCTACAAGTGCAAGGACTATCAGGACGATGCTTCGCTATTGTATTTCCTACGTGGTAACGCAAAGAACACTATGCACCCGAGCACCGCCGCTGAACTGGAGCGCCTGCTCCAACTCCTTGCAGACGAAGGGGAAGCGGCAGCCTTTGCCGAGACCAAGCGATTGCTGAAAGAGTGGAAAACGAAGAAGAAATAACGAAAAACCACCCCTTGGGGTGGTTTTCGCATTTGTTAAAGCTTATCGGGATACCGTTCGGCAGTCAGCACACCGTCGCAAACGTTGATCTTGCAAATGCGTGCATTTCTGCGTTCACCGGTGGAGTCCTCGGCACCGTAGTCTCGGCCGTGGTAGATGGCATACCACTGTCCGTCCTCTTTGATCATGGAGTGATGACCGGTGCCTTCCTCGAAATCGTTGGCACAAAGTACGGGCAAATATGTATTGGCATCGGGATACTTTTCAAACTTTACCTTGGTCAGATCCTGCTCGGTAGTCTTCGCCCGGGCATAGCCAACGTAATAGGTGGGCTTTTCGTAGCAGTTGCCCGAGTACATCAGATACTGCCAATCGCCCTCGATGAAGTGGAATGCGCCCTCAATAGTGTGCCAGTGCTGACCTTCCTTGAAACGGTCGCGGAGGAAGATTTCCTCGTCCAGCGTAGGCTCTACCACGGTCACGGGCTTTCCTTCGGGCGTGAAGGGATCCAGCAGACGATCTACTACAATGCAGGTGCCCACACGATCCACGTCATAGTGATTGGTGGAGTAGTAGATGAACAGACCGGTCTCAGTCTGAACTACGTGAGGGTCGATAGAGAAGGGCGGCAGAATGGGCTTCGGCTCGCTGAAAGGACCCATAGGATTGTCCGCTACCGCTACGTGCATAATGTGATGATGGTCGGCAGGATCGGGCTCGGCCTCGTCGATGATGATGGAGCAGTAGAGGTAGAATTTACCCTCCAGCTCGATCACGGAAGGAGCCCAGTATTCCTTGTAGTGCTTGTAGGTAAGGATGATACCTTCGTACTTCCACTCGCCGGTGAGCGTGTCGGAGGAGTAGCCGTGTACGCCGTCCGCGCCGGTAGCATAGATGTAATATCTTCCGCCCGATTTGATGATATAGGGGTCGGGCTGGGTGGGATGAATCGGGCAATTGATCAGTTGCATAAGTTCACCTCATAAATACAAATAAATCCGCCCCGATAGGGGACGGATTTATTATAACAGATATTGGAGGGTTTGTCAAGAGCGCTTATTCGTCAAACGAGGAAGAGATGCGCACCGATAGCGGGGCTGACTTCATTCGCAGGCTTCAGCCAACCGGATCGCAGTGCTTCCGCTATAACGTACCCACGGCTATGATAGCAGTGTACGACAACCGTCTGGTGCTGATGTTCGTCCTCTGCAATGCGAATCGGAAGATCTGCCTTGATTATATCACTGATTTGACGGTAAAGCTTTTCACACAGCTCCCTTGCTTGATCTGCCAGCATAGACAATTCTGCTCGGGTATTATCATCAAACTCATCAACAATTCGATTGATTTCGTGCACGCGAAGCACTATGATGTTGGGGAAATAATCTTCACCCTCCCGACGAAGATAACCGTATTCGGTCAATGAATCCAAAATTTCCTTCTTCTGCAAATCGACCTTGCCGCAAACGCAGTCCCGCAGAACCTCGCAAACCTCGTCGCTCAGTCGATTCGGAGTGCGCTCTGCAATACCGTCAAAGCAATACTTGAACTGCTGAAAGCATCCGCCGCTAAAGTGGTTTCCAACGAAATTGGGTTCTAAAGCACTATAATTCTGGAAACCGACCATATCCCACTCGCCGCCGTCGGGACGGGATGTGTCCTGTCTGCTGGGGAGATTTTTGTAGGTGAAATAGTCATATGCGCGCATCAGAAGCGTCCACTTCGCACTTTCAAAGTCTTGGTAAGTGCCGTAGTAAATATACTCCTTTGCAAGAAATGCATCGTTCAGCCGTTCAACAAATTTTCCCAATACTCGCATAAGATCGGGAGCGATCGTCAGCTGCGCAATATGCACTTGCTCCTGCGCACTTCGGCTGACAATGGGGATCGCGGTTTCATATTTGTCGCTATTTTTAACGAGAAAAGTCTCGCGAGTGAGATAATCCAGCTCACTTTGCATATAAGGAAGCGCAATGCCCAGCTCCATCGCCAACGCTTCGGCGGTGGAAGGATTGCCGTACGCTTCCAGCATGATGTTCGTATAGAGGTTATGCTCCATAATGCTGTAGGGCTGATTTTTGCTTCCGGTTTTCGCACAATTGGTACTGTACGCGATATCCTCGGGTTTGTAGCTTCTGATACCAAATTCTCTTGCCATATTCATACCTTCTTTCAGAATTTTTCTGGAGCGTTGCAGTCTGGATAGGGCGGTGCCTTTGGGGATTCCCAGTGAGCGCGCAATCTCTTCGATCCGGCGATTCTCGTGGTAGTAGGCAACCAGCAGAGTGCGATACTCTTCGCTGATGAACGCAAGCTCGCGGCGGAGCAGGGAAAGCTGTTCCCGTGATACCATCGCATCTTCAGGCGAGGGCTCTTCGTCAGCCATTGTGTTCGCAAAATCGGCGAGATCGGTTCCGGATACCGATTCGTCGCGGCGGTGCTTTGCATCTGCCCATCTGGCATAGCGATTGCGTGCGATCTGCCAGACCCACGATGTAAAGTGATGGGGAAGTTGTCCTTTGCGGATCGCCGAAATGACGTTCAGCGAAATGTCGGCGGCCAGCTCCTCCGCCGCATCCTGCGTTCCGCATTTCCGCAGGCAAAAGTAGAATACCTTCTCCATAAATTCCTCGGTGTAGAGGGTCAGATACTGCTCTTCGAGATGCTCAGATTTCATACTGCTTCACTCCTTTCATCCATATAAGTGCATGAATTTGCAATTTGATTGCAAGAGATTAGGAAAAAATTCGAAAAAACCGCAACGAATGTTGCGGCAAATGAATTAATAATAAATCCGCCCCGATAGGGGACGGATTTATTATAACAGATTTTGGAGAACTTGTCAAGAGCGTTATTTCACCCGACAATACACACTCTCCTCTACGATCTGCTGTCCTTGTTCAGATAACATCCAATCCACCAACAACTTCACGTTTTTATTAGGATTGTCTTTGCGGTAAACTGCATAGATTTCATTGATGATAGGATAGCTTCCGTTCGCCACGTTCTCTGCACTGGGATAGACCCCATTCAGCGAAAGCATCTTCACGCCACCGTCCTCTACAATTCCTTCCACGTAAAAACGGAAGGAGAAGCCAATGGCGCTTCCGAAAAAGCTGTCGTAATCGGCGGCGATTTCGGTGTCGCCCAGGAAGTTCAGCAGAGCGGACTGGCTTCCGCTGCCTTCGTTACGGGTCAGGGGAGAGATCAGTCGATCAGGACCGCCCAGCTCCTTCCAGTTTTTGTATTTTCCCGCATAAATGTCTTTTACTTCTTGCGTAGTCAGGTTGTCTATCGAGTTATTGGCATTCACCAGAAAAACGAATGCTTCTCGTGCAATGGGAATGAACTCTAAATCCACTCCCGTAGCCTTTGCGTACTCCAGCTGCTCGTCGGACGGTGCAACGCAGATGGCAATATCAATCTCACCGTCCACGATCCGTTGATATGCGCCGCGGGTGTTGGTGTATTGAAGCTTGCTGTACACGGTATAGTTCTCGCCGTCGAATTCCACCGACGATTCGGGATAGTTGGCGTGAACGAATGCTGAAAATACAGGATATAGCGCAGCAGCTCCGTCAATGATGGGTAGATCCCCTTCCAGCTGCAGATTGGATTTCAGCTTCACGATCTTGGAATCCTCATCAAAGGGATGATATTCAGCAAGATCAATGGATTTTGCCTGCATTCCGTCACCGTAGGAGGGAAGACAGCGCTTGGTAAATAGTTGGAAAATCGCAAAATCGAACAGCGCAAAGGAGCAGACCACCGCCATCAAAAGCGCGATCTGCCGTATGAGCTTGAGACCGTCGATCTTCATCATCTCACCAGCTTTCGTTGGCAATGTAGGAGATAATCGAGCAATCGGCGCGCAGATAGAGGGAATATGCCACAAACGTAATTGTTCCTACAATGCAAAGGGCGATTAAAATGAAAAGGATCCTGCGAAAAAGCTTATCGTTCATTCTCTCGCCTCCCTACATATGGGTGAGTGCTAACATAGCAAAGACGAACAGAGCAAGAAGGATCGCCAGGTTTACGCCCATCACAATACTTGCTGTGATAAGAGAAGTGCGTTTTTGCTTGCGTTTTTCCGCATTGGATTTCGGCGTGCGGATAAATTCGATCAAGCACGAAATAAATGCCACACAGGAAAAACAAGGAAAGAGAACTAATACTACTATCAGTAGTTCCATAATATCCTCCTTTAGACGTTGAAGCGATTGTGATCTGCCATTATTATATCACGCTATCGCATAAAAGTCAATAATACGATCGGCGGATGCAACTCAAAAAGCCAAGTCTCGCGACTTGGCTTTTTCGGATGAGAGTGTACTTAGGAGCTTTATAACTGTTCGTTGGTTTGTTCCTCGGTGGGTACAGTGTTCGATTTGGCGTCAATTCTGTTGCAGAACAGAATAATGCCCATGTTGGCGATAAAGGACAAAACGCCCGAACGAAGGGAATAGACGATCAAGTAATCATAGTACTGTAGGTAGTATTCGTGGTAGTCGACATCGTAGCGCAGCAATAAAACCAAAATACAAGACATTAAAAACAGTATACCGCAGGCGGCAATGATGCTGATGTTTACTATGCGACGCTCTTTCAGTACGTTCAGTATTTGTAAGATAACCATCGTTACCGCAAAGGCACTGATGACGAAGGCAAAGAAATAATAAAGTAACGGAATCCAATAATTTTCCTCACTAAAGTTGTGCGTGTTTGGAATATAAACATCATAAAGCTGTGCAACGTTGAGGAATTCGTTCAGCATACCAAAGCACGCCATAACAGCTCCGATCAATCCGATCGCATAGACGATGTTGAACAAAGATTTTTTGTTAAGCATATTTTTATCTCCTTGGAAAGTTTGGTACTTAAATTATATCACATTGTTTGGCATTTGTCTATAGTTTTGAGGTGTATTTTTGTCTACCACCCCTGCGATTTTGGGCTAAAACGAGTGAAAAGGTCAAAAATCGAGGTGAAAGTGAAGAAAACGTCAACTTAAGAGGTGGTCTAAATATTAAACATATGATACACTTGAATGGCAGTTTGGGGATGGAGAAGAAGATCGTAACTTGTATTACTGTTTGATATGTTTATTCCTCTACAGAACATTTGATCTGGAATTTTGCGAACAACAAAAGAGTCATCAATGTAATTTCTGCCACAATTCTTAAGAAGCACTTTAAAATGCATTTGTTATCAGAAACAATCAATTTGCAGCCATTGATCCACCAATCGGATTTTGATTC
>JAFTKV010000191.1 GCA_017453085.1 Clostridia bacterium | reverse complement strand
GCTGCGCAGCAGCTCAGCACCTGCCAGCATGGTGGCACCCGTGGTAAGAATGTCATCCACCAGCAGCACCGTCGTCCCCTCGGCCAGCGAAACGTCTTTACGGAGTCGATAGGTGCGCCTTGCTGATCGAAGCCGTTCTTCGGCGGAAAGCTCCTTCTGTGGCGGCGCACCCTTTCGGGAAAACGCACGGATCACAGGAAGCTCCAGCCGTTTGCCCAACGCACGCGCTAACGCCTCCGCCTGATCTACGCCGCTGTCAGCCTTGCGGGAGGCAGAGCGGGGCAGATAGGTGATCACCGTATGCTCGCTGTCCGATTCGATCCCATATACGGCCAGGGCAGATTCCAGTTGATCTGCAAAGAAGTGCGTCAGACGGTGCAGCCGCTCGTCCTTAGCGGTCAACAGAAGCTTTCCCGCAACGGTGGTCTGCTCATAGGGCACCAAATGCACCACGTCCACGTTGCGGATCAGATCGTTGATCAGCGGCGGTCTGCAGCCGCAAACCATTTCATATTCGCCGCATTTGGGGCAACGGGCGCGACGAAGGGCTTCCCATTTGGCTTGACAGGCGGGACACAGCGGAACCTGCGTGCCAATCGCTTGCAGCTCTCCGCAAGCAAGGCAGGAGGGCGGATAGATCAGATCCAAAAGAAAATCCAAGGTATTCATCGGCTGTATTGAGATAGCAGGAAGCGAAGTCCCGTGTAGCGGTTGACCTGACGGTTGTTCTCCACCATCCCCTGCACTACCTGCGGTCTGCCTACCATGATGACCATCCGCTGTGCACGGGTCACTGCTGTGTACAGCAGATTGCGGGTGAGCAGGCGGGAGGAATAGTTGTAAGCAGGGATAGTTACCACAGGATATTCGCTGCCCTGACTTTTGTGACTAGTGATCGCCCAAGCGTGCTCCAGCTCCTCCATCTGGGAGAAGTCGTACTCGGCGATGCGGTCGTCGAAGCGCAACACCATCGTTTCGTCGGCGAAATTAATCTGCTCGATGCGTCCGATGTCGCCGTTGAAGATGCCGCTTCCCTCCTCCTCCCCGCGGGTCCAGAGGATGTCGTAATTGTTTTTGATCTGCATCACCTTATCACCCTCGCGGAAGATCACGTCGCGGAAGCGTTTTTCCTTCTTCAGATCGGAGGGCGGGTTCTGTGCCTCCTGCAGGAGCGCGTTCAGCACCTCCGTACCGGCGCGTCCCTTGCGGGAGGGCGTGATCACCTGCAGATCCTCGCGAATGTCCTGCCCGTAGGTGCGGGGCAGACGGTAGAGGCAAAGATCCACGATAGTTTTGGCGATCAGATTCTCATCCTCGCGGGTGAGGAAGAAGAAATCCCCGTCCTTGTCGTCCAGAATTGGGAGCTCGCCGTGGTTGATGGCGTGAGCGTTGGTGACGATGCGGCTTTCCTGCGCCTGACGGAAGATTTCGGTAAGGCGCACGGTAGTGAATCGGTCGGATGCAATCACGTCACAGAGGACGTGTCCTGCACCCACAGAGGGGAGCTGGTCTGCATCTCCGATGAGGATCAGTCGTGCCCCCGGCTTGATCGCCTTCAGCAGCGCCTCTAAAAGGAGAGTGTCCAGCATGGACGCCTCGTCCACGATGAAGATATCGCCCTCCAGAAGGTCGTTTTCATTTCGCAAAAACTGTGCTTTTCCATCGGCGGAGAACTTCATCTCCAGCATCCGATGGACGGTCTTCGCCTCCTGCTGGGTCGCCTCAGACATTCGTTTGGCGGCTCGTCCGGTGGGAGCTGCCAATGCAACCTTGAGTCCCATCCGATCCGCCATGCGGATAATTCCCTTTACGATGGTGGTCTTACCGGTACCGGGGCCGCCGGTCAGCACCATCACTCCTCCGGTGAATGCCGCGCGGATCGCTTGCCGTTGCATCCGGGCATAGGTCATGCCCTCATCGTATTCGATCTGGGTGATCATCCGATCCAGATTTCCTTCCGAAACCGCTTGACAGACCTCGTCCAGCAGCACCAGCTTGGATGCGATGTATTTTTCGGCTTGGTAATACTCCTCCAGGTAAACGCATTCAGTGGAGCCGTAGCGGATCGTGCGCAGACCGGTGATGCCTGCCTCTACGACCTCCTCTACCCGCTCCACGGGCAGATCCAGCAGCTGGGCAGACAGCCCGATCAGCTTGTCCTTGGGGATAAACACGTGACCGTTGTGGGTTGCGTTATGCGACAGCGCATATTTGATCCCCGCACGGATGCGAAAGGGGGAATCCCCCTCGCATCCCAGCGACTGTGCCATCTGATCGGCCTTTTCGAAGCCTACGCCGCTGATCTCGTCACACAGCAGATAGGGGTTTTTCTTTAACAGATCCACCGCTCCGCTTCCCCATCGCTTATAGATCTTTACTGCAATGGCAGGGCCAAAATAATCTCGGCAGAAGACCATTACCGAGCGCATACCAAACTGCTCGGCGAAGGATTCGTGGATCTTTCGCGCCTTTTTGGGCGTGATGCCCGGAATATCGGTAAGATACTCCGGATTGTGCTCCATCACGTCGAAGGTGTCCTCGCCAAAGAGATCGACGATCTTCTTTGCGGTGATCTTTCCGATGCCGGGAATAGCACCGGACGCAAGGTATTTGTACATCGCCTCACGGCTTTTGGGCATCTGCTTTTCGTAATACTCTACCCGAAACTGCCGACCGTAGCTCTGATGAGTCTCGAACTTGCCCATCGCCTTGATCTCTTCGCCTGCGGCAATATAGGGCATGATTCCCACAATGGTATAGGAATCCTCTCCCGATAAGAGCTCACAAACGGCATAGCCGTTCTGCTCGTTTTGATAGGTGACGTATTCAATCGTCCCCTCCAGCGTGATCAGATCCTTTTGTTCGTCCATCCTCGGAGTCCTCCTTTCCCGATTGTTCGGCATCTGCCCCGACAGTGTATCGCGGTGCGCCGATCCATTTACAAAGTAGCGCAGCCAGCTCGTGGAGCGCCGTATAACCGCCGTACACAGCCAGTACGGCAACGATGATTTCAAAGAAGAATTGTAGCATAGGCTCCCCCTTAGGGACAGTCTATGCTACCAATTCCAAAACGTGCAAAATTTACGTGAAAATGACGGCTCAGCCGATCATTTCAGCCAGTGCGGGCGCCAGATCGCGGCTTTCCCAGCCAACGTTTACGTCTTCTCTGCCCACGTGACCGTAAGCAGCCAGCTGAGCGTAGATGGGTGCGCGCAGTCCGAATCGCTCGATGATCGCAGCAGGACGCAGGTCTACCAGCTTGGCAAGGGCATCTGCGATCTCCACGTCAGCGATCTTGCCGGTGCCGAAGGTATCCACCATCAGCGAAACGGGCTTGGCAACGCCGATAGCGTAAGCCAGCTGTACCTCACAACGGGAGGCGAGTCCTGCGGCAACCACGTTCTTGGCCAGATAGCGTGCCGCATATGCAGCGGTACGGTCAACCTTGGTGGGATCCTTACCCGAGAATGCGCCGCCACCGTGACGGCCGTAGCCGCCGTAGGTATCGACGATGATCTTACGGCCTGTCAGACCGCTGTCACCCATGGGGCCGCCTACAACAAAGCGTCCGGTGGGATTGACGAAATACTTCGTCTCTGCATCCAGCAGCTCTGCGGGAATGATGGGCTTCACTACGCACTCGATCATATCCCGCTCGATGGTATCATGATCCACGTCGGGATCGTGCTGAGTGGAGATAACGACAGTATCCACACGCAGGGGCTTGTCTCCATCGTATTCTACCGTCACCTGAGTCTTACCGTCGGGACGGAGATAAGTAAGGGTCTTGTCCTTGCGCACGGCGGTCAGCTGCTTTGCCAGTTTGTGCGCCAGCGAGATAGGCAGAGGCATCAGCTCGGGGGTCTCGTCGCAAGCAAATCCGAACATCATGCCCTGGTCACCTGCACCAATATCGTAGGGATCGGTATCGCCCTGCTTAGCCTCCAGGGACTTGTCCACACCCATAGCGATGTCGGGAGACTGCTTGTGGATCATATTGATGACCGCACAGGTGTCGCAGTCAAAGCCGTATTTGGCGCGATCATAGCCGATAGAGCGGATCTTTTCGCGGATGATAGACTCGTAATCTACCTGCGCGGTCGTGGTGATCTCGCCCATCACCGACACAACGCCGGTAGTAGTAGTGGTTTCGCAAGCAACTCTTGCAGCAGGATCCTTGGCAAGGATCGCATCCAGCACGGAATCGGAAATCAGATCGCAGATTTTATCGGGATGTCCTTCGGTAACGGACTCGGAAGTAAACAGTTTTTTCATCATAATTACCCTTTCGGCAGAAAATTTTCAAAAAATGATCCTTGGAAATTCCAAGGATCATTGATCAAGCGTTATGATCTCATCTCCAAGGAATTGGCACCTTGCCGATCGGTAGGTTGCCGTGGTATCACAGGGCCGGTCCCTCCACCACTCTTGATAAGAATCTAATTACGTTACTATTCTATCACGAAACAGCGCG
>JAFTKV010000190.1 GCA_017453085.1 Clostridia bacterium | reverse complement strand
GCAAAGAGAGACACCAGCGTTTCGAAGCGGGTAGAAGCATAGTAGCCGGGATGAGACGTCATATAATCCACGATGAGTCCCGCATACTGTGCAAAGGGGTCGGTGGCTTCATCCAGCGGCTTCAACTCAATGGCGGGGCGCAGAATGATCTGCTCCTTGCCATCCTCGTCGATTTTGACGTCCAGATACTGATCCTCGTATCTCCAGATACTGAAGGACTTCAGCAGCTGACCGGCAGAAGAATCGTATGGCAGGGTCAGGGAGGGCGTTACCAGCTCCACGGGAGAGCTGAGCAGGGCTGCCTCCAGATTGTTGGGGGAGAGAATGTAGACAGAATCTCTCTCCCGGGTCTCGCCGGTGGAAAGGAGCTTGTCCTCACCCACCACACGGACGTAGTAGCCGCTGCCGGAGGGGGTCTTGTCGCCTACGTAGTAGGTGTAGGTGCGATTTTCGGTAGCACCGGTAGCCTCGTCGGTATGCACCACGTCAACGGTGACCGAGACCGCTTCCTCGGGGGTAGCGTAGTCCAGACCGTAACGGCTGTAATCGTTACAATGATCCTCCACGCGGGTGATGGTCAGGGTGTAGCCCGAGCCGACGACCACGTTGGACAGCGCATTGTTGTCAAAGGGAGCATATTCGTAATTTTTCAGGTAAAAAGTGCCGGGAACCAGTCCGTCCTCGTTTTCCTCGGGACCTTCGTACTTGTAGAAGCCCCAGCTGACGTACTGCTCACCGAATTTGGCGTTATCGGGGTTGTTGATCGTCACGCTTCTGATCGCACTTCTCTCGTAGTGAGGGTACATCAGCACGCGTCCATTGGAGGATTCCACCTCGCTCTCCCAGATGGGAGTGCAGACCACGGTCTCCGCCACCACCTCATCCTCCAGCATGGGACTGAGAATGAAGAAGTAGCCAGCCAGCAGCAGTCCTGCAACCACTGCCAGCACGATCATCAGCCGAACACTTTTATGAATGGATTTGCTTTTTTGGATCGTCTGTTGATTCATGAGTATCTCCTTCTGATATTGACCACCAGACCGATCACTGCGATCACCGCAGGCAGACACACCGACAGCACGATGGTCCAGGTGGTTGCCTGAGAGGTAGTCAGATTCAATCCCTCGTTGGGGATGACCTTGTCATCAATGGCGTAGGCGGTGGAGTCGCCGGACATGACGCCCAGCGCAGCCATCAGCACCTCGCGGTTGGCGTATTCCGCCCGCTCGGTGTAGGAGGCCGATGCCAACAAGGTGGTTCCGGACGCCAGCACGAAGGATCCCTCGGACACGCTGCTGAAGGTAAGCAGAGCGTCGGTGGTCTCCACAGCCTCTGCAGTATCGGTATCTGCAAAGGAGGAGGCGGGAACGGTGAACAGCGCGGTAGCCTTTGCGCTGTCGCTGACGCGGATGGGACGCACGTTTCGGAAGATCATCTTCTCTTCTGCATCCACCACGTTCATTCGAGGAGACAGCAGATCGTCGCCGTCTGCGGCAAGAGTGCCCACCAGGCTGTAGCCGTCGGTGGTAATGCCGGCAGTGCCGTCATCCTTCAGCTTGGCATCCAGATAGTCGATGCCACCAACCTCCTGCAGGAAGCGCTCCAATGCAGGGGTCTGCGCGCGCTTCTGGGCGTCGGATCTGAGGAAGGTCATCAGCGAATTGCCGGGAGTCTCCAAAAACGCCTTCAGCTTGCCGATCTCACCGGCAGATTCGGAATTCTCGGAGGAGATATAGTCGGTGGTAGGACCGAACACGATGGCAACGGCGTTGCCGCTGTGGTCAAAATTTTCGTACTGCAGGTCGATCTTGCGGATCTTGTAGCCGCTGTCCCGCAGGATATTCCAAAGATTTGCTGCCTCGCCGTAATCCTCGGTCTCCTCGCCCATTACGTACTCGCCCACGGGCTCACCGTGACCGGTGATGAAGTAAGCGGTAGGTGCGACCTTTGCGGTAATGGAAAGGATGGCGGAAACAAAGCGGTACTCGCCCTTGAAGGAGGTCACATAGCTGCTGTTGTTGAAGCCGTAGAAGGAATTACGGGTGTACAAGCGGAAATTGTGATAATACTCCGGCTCGCCCGTGGAATCATTGACCACGATATTGCCGTGGCTGTCCCGCTCGGGCGTATAGTTGTCGATCAGCACCGAGGTAGTGCCGAAGGTGTGGCTGTCATAATACTCCTTGCCCACGATCTTCTTGATCTGCGAGGACTGGGAGTTGAGATCCAGAAATTCCACGTTGATATAATCGTGGTTCTTTTCCAGCTCGTCTGCCAGCTCCAGCACGTATTTCATGCCCCAGAGGCTGTAATCGCTGTAAAAATTGGCGGCAGAGGCGGTCTGATCCAGCTCGTCTCTGGTTGCCATAAAGTAGATGGTGACTCGGTTGGAGCCGTCGTCCCGCTCCGAAAGCAGCGTATTTGTAGTGTCGGAGAGCTGGAACAGGTTGCCGGCGGTCATATCAAAATGCTGTCCCACTGCCGAGAAGACTGCGGAAACGATCACGTTGAATGCGATCACCAGTGCCACCACTGCCACGGTCAGACCAACGGCCGCACTGCCATAGCGGAAGGATTTGCGTTCTGTCAGTTTCATACTTACTTCCTCCTCAGCTATGTCTGCGCTTGACGAAGACCACTGCACCCGTGATCAGCATGATAGCGGGGAGCAGGCTGCTCAGCACGATGGTCCAGGTCATCGCATCGGTATCGGTAATATCATCCAGCCCCTCGTTATCCATCACCTTGAAGTCGATCTCAAAGGGAACGGTATCGCGGCTCATGAGACGCATGGTGTAGTACAGCACGTCCCGATTGGAGTAGGAGCTATCCTGCAGCATCTCGTCGGAGGCAAAGCCGGTGCCGCCGCAAGCGAATACGTAGGTGGCCAGTTCGTCGTTGTTCTCGTTGAAGATCACCTCGTAGGACAGAGCCGCAAGAGCAGAGCCGCCCTGATCCTCCTTGGAGACTTGCGTTCCGCTGCCGTCTACCAGCGTGGTATCCTCGGGGGCGAGGAATACGGCGCCTGCCACCAGAGTGGCAAACATTTCGCTGTATCCCACCGACTGGATAAAGCTGGGATCAAAGTGAATGGGTCTTGCGTTCCGGAAGGCCGCTCTGGGCAGAGAGTCCAGAGAGGTGAGCTGATTGGTCAGGTTCACGCCCACGCTGTACTCGTCGGTCTCGTAGGTACCGAAGAAGGTGAGGCCGTCCTCGGACAGGCTGTTCTTTCCGCTGTCCTTGATCAGATCCTTGCCAAAGCCCATGCCCCAGTAATCGTAGAGGTATTCCTCCAGATTAGTCAGCGGCACGTCGGTCTTGTCCAGGAACGCCATCAGATGGTGATCCGCCTCCACCAGGAAGCGACGGAGCACCGAGATCTCGCTGATCCCGCCGTCGGCATAAGCAGAGTCGCCTGTAAAGTCGGTCTTGGGGCCGTAGATCACCACAATGCGGGCACTGTCGTCGTCAAACAGGGTCTGATACTCCTTGGCCAGATCGATCTTACGGGTAGCAAAGCCTGCGTCGTAGAAAAGATCCCGCAAAGCCTGTGCCTTGCCGTAATCTCCTGCGGCGGAGTTATCGCCTGCAGTGTAGCTGCCCACGTCCTCGCCGTGTCCCGCCACGAAATAAACGGTGGGGTTGGCACCCGACAGGGACAGCAGGGTTGCGGTAAAGCGCAGATCGCCTCGGAAGGCGTAAACGTAGGAGGTCTCGGAGTCGAAGGTGAAGAAGGCATCCCGCTTTACGATGCGGAAGTTATGGTGCATCAGCGGCTGGCCGTTCTCGTCCAGAACGGTATTGCCGTCCTCGTCCTTCTCGCTGGTATAGTTGTCGATGATCACGTCCTGCTTGGTCAGGGTAGTGCCTGCCGTGGAGCGGTAAGCCTCCAGTGCCTCGGCATCCTTGGTCAGATGCAGGTGATCGACCTTGACGAAGTCGTATTTCTTCTCAAACTCCAGCGCGATATCGTAGATATACTTCATGCCCCACAGATCGGAGGTAGGAGCCTCGTAGCCCATCTTGGTGTAGTAGGAGTTGGAGTAGCCCAGATAAGTGGAGCGCAGCTCGTCCTTATCGGCCAAAAAGTAAATGGTAATATTGTTATCCTCAGGCTTCAGCTCGTCCAGCAGCGTCTGAGACTCGTTGGAGATCTCGTTGTAGCTTGCCCCCGACATATCCAGGCGCAGCAGCTGACTTTCGGACAGAAGCGTGAAGCCGATATTCACCGCCAGCACCGCCAGCAGGACCAGAATCGTCAGTCCCGAATGCAGCAGGCGGCGTTTCAGCTTGCTTTGTGTTTTCTGTTCCATGTTTCTTTTCCTTTTCAAACAACTTGGGAGTAAGGCTCAGTTCCAGCGGCGCTTGTCGTAAACGCGGACGGTCAGGAAGAGGAACACGAAGGACAGGGAGAGGTAATATACGATGGCGTTGAAGTCAAAAATACCCGAGGTAAAGTTGACGAAGCGCTCCATGATGGATACCCAGTTGATCACGGAACGGATCACGGCGTTGTCGATATAGCCGTTGAGGATAGAGGTGAGGATGAAGAAGACGATGATGGCCATGGTGCCCAGCGCAGCGATGAGCTGGTTCTCGGTCAGGGCGGAGATGAACACGCCGATGGCGATGCAGGCACCGCCTGCCAGCAGGATCGCCAGAGAGGAGCCCAGCAGAATGGCAGCGTTAGGCGTACCGTACTGATAGAGCACCAAGAAATCCAGGCAGGAGATCAAATAGGTTGCGGCGAAAACGGTGTAGGCTGCCAGGAACTTCGCCACCACCATACCCATCAGGCTGACGGGCGAGGTGAGCAGCAGCTGCTCGGTCCGCATTCTCTTTTCGTCGGAGAAGAGCTTCATGGTCAGCAGGGGAAGCACGATGATGAACATATACATCACCAGGGTCAGATAGGTGGAAACGCTGCTGCCCGTGCCTGCCTGCAGAGTGCAGTAGGAGAAGAGCAGACCGCTGGCGATCAGGAAGATCGCAACGAAAATGTATCCGATGGGAGAAACGAAGTAAGAACGCAGTTCTCTTTTGTAAATGGCAAGCATCGGTTATGCCTCCTTTTCAGCATCGCCACGGTTACGGCGGCGTTTTTTGCGGGTGGTCTGATCGGGCTCGTCCACCACGGAGATGAAGATGTCCTCCAGCGATGCGCCCATGGACTCGATGCCGATGATGGGCCAGCTCTTGGCGGCAAGGGTGTTGAACAGCATCTTGCGGATGTCCACGCCGGGAGCGGATTCCACCAGATAGGAGGTGGAGTCAGCATCGTGGCTGCCCAGCACCTCGGCATAGGTGACGCCCTCCACGCCGCGGATGGTAGACAGCACGGAGGAGGTGGGGCCGCAGACCTTGATGCTCAGACGGCGGCTGCCCTCGAACACCTTGCTGATGTCCTCGGTCTTCTCGTTGGCAACGATCTTGCACTTGTTGATGATGATGATCCGGTCACAAACCGCCTGTACCTCGGGCAGGATGTGAGTGGACAGAATAACGGTGTGGCTCTTACCCAGCGTCTTGATCAGGTTACGGATCTCGATGATCTGCTTGGGGTCAAGGCCGACGGTAGGCTCGTCAAAAATGATGACCTTGGGATTACCCACCAGTGCCTGGGCGATGCCCACACGCTGACGGTAGCCCTTGGACAGATTGCGGATCACGCGGTCGTACACATCGGAGATGCGCACGGTGTCGCAGATCTCCTTCAGATGCATGGAGCGGTTGAGGGTACAGCCCTTCAGATCGTAGATGAAGTTCAGATACTCTCTGACGGTCATTTCCATGTAAACGGGAGGGTTCTCGGGGAGATAGCCGATCTGACGCTTGGCGGCGATGGGATCCTCCAGGATGTCGATGCCGTTGATCTCGGCTCTGCCGGAGGTGCTGGACAAAAATCCGGTCAGCATACTCATGGTCGTGGTCTTACCTGCACCGTTGGGGCCCAGAAAGCCGACGATCTCGCCTTCCTCCACGGTAAAGCTGATGTCGTTGACGGCGTACTTATCGCCGTAGCGTTTCACCAGATGCTCAATCTTAATCATATTATTCGTGTTCCTTTCAAGCAAAAAATTGCATGGCATACTTTCGTATCTTTTAGTATACCATGCAATTGTAAACAAACTCTGAATAACAGGGAAATAATTCGATTTTTCGGTAAAAATTCACGAAAACATCACAGGATTCCGATCACAGACGCCATCGTGCCCCGCCGTCCCCCCGTCGCTCTGTGAGAGTGATAGAGGAAGGGCGCACAGCAGGTGCAATCGGCGGCAATATCGATCTGCGAGGGAGCGATTCCCGCCTCGGCAAGGAGGGCGCAGTTCATCCCCACCAGATCGGCGTAGCGGGTACTTCCCTTCCTGCGGATGTGGGCATCGGCAAAGGCATCGCCTCTTGCGGCTGCCACCGCCTCCACGAAATCGTTCTGCACCTCAAAGCAGCAATCGTGGATGCAAGCACCGATGGCCACGCGGATGCTCCCCAGATTCGCCCCCACACGGAGCATCTCGGAAACGGCGTTTGGGGCAATCCCCGCAACCGTTCCCCGCCAGCCCGCATGGACGGCGGCGATCACCCCCGCATCGGCATCCGCCAGCAGGATCGGCACGCAATCGGCGGTCTTGACCACCAGCGTCACGCCGGGACGGTCGGTCACGAAGCCGTCGCAATCGTCAAATACCCTTCCCCGATCCGCCTCGGTGACGTAGCGCACCCTTGCGGAATGGATCTGATGGGAGGACACCCGAGAGTCGGGCTCCAGCCCCAGCGCAGACAGGAGGATGCGGTAATTCTCCGCCACGTTGGCCTCGCTGTCGCCCGTGGAGGTGGTGAAGTTCATGGATGCCACGTGATCGAGAGTGCTGACCCCACCCGTGCGGGTGGAAAAGCCGTGGGGAACGGTGATGGCGTCGGAAGCGGCGTAGATCAGCGCACCGTAATTTTTGAGGTAGAACATAGGGGCTCCTTTCGAGGAAATGAGGAATACCTTCGTAGGGCGGGGGCTTGCTCCCGCCGTTTACGAAGGTTTTACACAAAGAATGATTCTATGTCGGTGCAACGAATGATTCTTCGGCGAATCCCCGTCGACGGCGGGAGCAAGCCCCCGCCCTACGGGTACGGTACGAACATATACAAACATATCCGCGCGGCAAGAATTTGCCGCGCTTCATAAAAGTTCTTGGAGATTCCAAAGAACCTTCTTACAAGAAGGTTCTTTGGTAGGGCTTGGGGCAACGCCCCAATTCATTTAATTCATTCCGATCTTCTGCATACGGATGTCGCGTCCCTCGAAGCGCATCAGGGTATACTCGCCGAAGAGGCGGGAGGCGATGCGGTCGGTATAGCGGGAGCGGATCTCCTCGGGGGTCAGGTTGGTGCTGATGATCGTGGGCTTGCGGGCGACGATACGGCTGTTGATCAGGTTATACAGCACGCCCACGGTGAAGCTGTTGGACAGCTCGGCACCCAGATCGTCGATGACCAGCAGATCGCAGGACAGATAGCGGGAGGTGTCGGAGACGGATGCGGTCAGGCTTCTGCCAAAGCGCTCCGCCTCAAAGGCAGACAGCAGATTGGGAGCCGACTCGTAGATTACGTCGAAGCCCTTCTGCACGATCTCCCCTGCAATAGCGGTGGAGAGATGGGTCTTGCCAAGTCCGGTCCCGCCGCAGAACAGAAGGCTTTCGCCGGTGCTGCCGTCAAACCGATCGGCAAAGTGGCGGCAGATCTCCAGATAATTCTGCATCAGACGGTACACGCGCGGGTCGTTCCGATAGTAGTCCAGCAAAAAGGTATCGAACCGCTGGGTTTCAAACAGATGGGCAAGACCTGCACGGCGAAGCCCCTCTTCGTTGAGTGCCGCCTTCAGACAGTAGCACATCTTCTGTCCCACGTAGCCCGTGTCCTTGCAATCGGGACAGAGGAATTTGGGTGCATCATAATCGGTCGGATAGCCTGCACGGCACAGAACCGCCTCTCGCTGCGCTTGCAGATCCAGATTGTCCAGACGGATGTTCTCCAGCCGCTCGGCAAGCCCCTCCTTGCCCTTGGAAATCTCGTCCATGATCATCAGACCCGTGCGGGAGAGCTCACGGTCGATCGCCTCCACCTCGGGCAGGGCGGCGTACAACTCCCACCGACGGGCATCGGCGGTCTCGATGGCGGTCTGACGGCGGTTTTCCATCTGACGGCGAACGTCAGCAAACAGTTCTCTGTTGTATCCCATAATCGTTCTCCTTTACGAAGAATTTCGGTAATTTCTAATATGAGGCTAACGGGTATGTTCGCACCTTCTCCCAACGGCCTGCATAGAGGTGCGGTCAGTGCGAGTTGTTCGACCCTTTCGCCTGCTTAGCGGTGGCTCTCAACCGCCCTCGTGCAGGGCGAGGATACGCTTCAGCGCCGCTTCGAAGAACTCGTCGGTGGCAAAGCTGCCATTCTGGGCAGCCGCCGTGCGGGTCTCCTTCTTTTCCTTGTACTGCTCCATCGCCTTCACGACCTGATCGGCGGTGGTGTAGCCTGCCTCTCTCCAATTGGACAGGACCTTGTTGATATAGGGCATGGAGGGCGCACCGGTGGCATCCACCGACACCTCGTACGCCAGCTTCAACAAATCGGGGTTGATGCTCCACTTCACCCATTGGGCGATGAACTTGCTCTCCCGATCGGTGAAGGAGCGCTTCCCTGCTCCCGAAAGAGTGCGATAATATCCGCCCAGATCGGCAGCTGCCTCCAGCTCGCCCAGACGGTCGCCCAGAGCGTCCACGTTGTCGATGCCCTCGCTGTACAGGGATCGCGCCAGCTTATCCAGATAGGGAACGCTGGCCTTGCCGATCTTCTTGCAGTAGTAGCAGAGCAGTAATATGTATTCGCAGTCCAGGCGGAAATATTCGGTAAGTGCCATGATCTTGTTGATCTCGGTGGGATTGAACAGCTTGCCGAAAATGTTCTGACACTCGTCGATCATGCCCGACAGCTCGCCGTTTTCGGCAAAGATGCGGGTGATCTCCTCGGCGGTATAGTGGGGCGTGCCGTCATCGCTGCGGACGATGGTCACGCTGGCCTTGGGAGTCTCCGCCTTGACGGGCGCAGGAGCGATCGATTCGGCAGGTGCAGAGCTCGAAACAGGCTCGGAGCCAGCAGTCTCGGAGACTACTGTCTCGGAGACGGTAGTCTCCATAGCAGGCTGATGCTTCAGCTCGCTTTTTTTCAGCACGCCCGCTCCTCTCCAGAACTGGATCGCCCCCATGACCGCATCGGCGGAAAGCTCCAGCTGCTCCGCAACCGCTTCGGGATCGAATGCGGAACGGGTCTGTCCGTCGCACAGACAGAGGAGCACCTTCAGCTCCGCCTCGTCGGCTTGGGCAAGTCTGCCCAGCACGGTAGCAGGAAGCGTCAGCACGTCGGTGCCGTAGAGCAGGTCAATTTTCAGTTTCTTCATCGGGTTGCTCCTTTGCATGGATCTCGTAGCACAGCGTCATCAGAAGATCGCCCAGGTGAACGTTCTCTACCGATACGGTCTCGGGAACGATCAGCTCCTCGCCGGTGAAGTTCCAGATGCCCTTCACCCCCAGCAGAGAGAGCTGCTCCGCAGTCTTTCGGGCGGACAGTCTGGGGACGGCGAGCGCGGCGATGGTGGGCTTCCACTCGTGACAGTAATCTGCCAGCCGCTCCATGGGGAGAACGGTGTACTCGCCCACTTCCTTGCCGATCCTGTCGGGATCGCTGTCGAAAATGCCCTTCAGATGAACGCCCCGCCCCACGAAGGTGGTACCGGTGGCAAGGGCCTTGCCCATATCTCCCGCGCCCACGATGACGGCGGTGTAGGACTCGTCCACGCCCAGGATATCGCCGATGGCTTTATATAAATTCTTTACGTTGTATCCGTAGCCCTGCTGACCGAAGCCGCCGAAGCAGTTCAGATCCTGTCTGATCTGGGAGGCGGTGACGTTCATCAGCCGCGCCAGCTCGCCCGAGGAGATGCGCAGGATGTCCTGGGACAGCAGCTCTCTCAGGTAGCGGTAGTAACGGGGCAGGCGGGCGATGACCGCCTTGGATACGGGTGTGGTTATATTCTTATTTTGCATGAAATCACTCCATAAGGGGATTTTGGATGAAAAAGTGGGTACACCTGCATCCGTCCGTGGTGGGACACGATGGTGGGGGTGCGGTTCGTTCGTAGCGGGCGATTCGTGAATCGCCCCTACAAGGAATAGCGATAGATTTCCACCGCACCCGTAGGGGCGAACTGCACGGAGATACATCGGTGTGATTGGTGTAACACGGGCGACCACAGGTCGCCCCTACGGGGTTTGCAAGTCAATTGGTGCGAGGCAAGTATTTGCCTCGATTTATAAAAGTGTTTGGGGGTCCAGCCCCTTTTTTCAAAATGGGGTTGGCAGGGATTCCAAAGGGGCGGCGCCCCTTTGGTCACAGGCTCTTCAAAGTGTCCATTACGTACTGAGAGAACTCAGCGCAGGTGCAGCCGGTGTCACGGCCGGTGATGGTGAGCTTCTTCTCTTCGAACATACAGATGTCCAGCGCACGAGCCAGCTTGTCGGACTCGGCCTGATAGCCGATGTGGGAGAGGAGCAGGACGGTTGCACGGAGCATGGAGCAGGGATCGGCGTACTGCGCTCTTCCCTCCTTCACCATTCTGGGTGCGGAGCCGTGGATGGCTTCGAACATAGCGTAACGCTTGCCGATGTTGGCAGAGCCGGCAGTGCCTACGCCGCCCTGGAACTCGGCTGCCTCGTCGGTGATGATGTCACCGTAGAGGTTGGGCAGGATGAAGACCTTGAAGTCACGGCGACGCTTTTCGTCCACCAGCTTTGCGGTCATAATGTCGATGAACCACTCGTCGGTGGTGATTTCGGGGTATTCCTTTGCCATCTCTTCGCACAGACGCAGAAACTTGCCGTCGGTGGTCTTGATGACGTTTGCCTTGGTGACGATGGACACACGGTTCTTGCCGTTGGCGCGGGCGTATTCGAATGCCAGACGGGCGATACGGTTGGTGCCCTCGGTGGTGGTTACCACGAAGTCCATGCCCAGATCCTCGGTGACGTGGATGCCCTTGGAGCCGACTGCGTAGCCGCCCTCGGTGTTCTCACGGAAGAAGGTCCAGTCGATGCCCTTTTCGGGAACAGACACGGGACGCACGTTGGCGTAAAGGTCCAGCTCCTTGCGCATCGCAACGTTGGCGGACTCAATGTTGGGCCAGGGATCGCCTGCACGGGGCGTGGTGGTGGGGCCCTTCAGGATAACGTCGCAGGACTTCAGCTCTGCCAGAACGTCGTCGGGGATGGCCTTCATATGCTCGACACGGTTCTCGATGGTCAGACCGTCGATGACTTTGAAGACGATCTTGCCCTTCTTTACTTCCTCAGAGAGCATATCGGTAAGGACGGTCTGTGCGGCCGCAGTGATGGTGGGGCCGATGCCGTCGCCGCCGCAGATGCCGATGACGATCTGATCCTTCTTGGTATAGTCAACTGCGTCGCCTGCTGCGTTGATGCGGTCAACCCGCTCCAGCTGCTCGGACAGCAGCTTCTTAAAATGCTCGGCGGCAGCTTCAATTTGTGCTTCGTATTTCATGATTTTGGTGCTCCGTTGAACTTGGATGATGTTATATCGTCTCGATCGGATCGCCGATCGGGGTGAACATTTGGTTTGTCTATTTTGTCGGATAGATTTGTGCGTTTTTTTAATGTGGAGAACTGTCCCGACTATTCCACATTCTCAACAGGGTTTTCCACAGAGGATAGCGAGAAGTAGGTCGAAAACAGGTATTTTTTTCATTTTCGACTATATTTTCGGGGACAAACTCTCTGAAAAAGTCCTTCAGCAGAGGAAAGTTGTCCACAGTTTTCCACAGGGACGAGCACTCCAAAGCGGCGAAAAAACCGAAAATTTTTCGTTTTTCGACCGAAAAAACCCATCAATTTTTTCGTCATTTTTACTGTATCACACTTTAGAATACCGACTTACCCGCAGTGGCTCTGGCGTTCAGCGAAGCGTCGGCAAAGTGACCTGCCATCGCCTCAAAATAGCCTTGCGCGGCGATCATTGCGGCGTTGTCTCCGCAGAGATTTTTCGGCGTCAGGCAAAGGGAAATTCCCTTTTTCTCGGCAAATTTCGACACAGCGTCCCGCAGGTGAGAGTTGGCGGCAACACCGCCTGCCAGCACCAGCGTTTCGTAGTGATACTCCTCGTACGCGCCCGCAAGCTGCTTCACGATAGAGCGGGTCACGGTGCGGGTAAAGGAGGCGGCAACGTCCTCGGGGACGAGGTCGATGCCCTTCTGCCGCTGACCGTTGGCATAGTTGAGGACAGCGGTCTTCAGACCGCTGAAGCTGAAATCCAGACTGCCGTCGATGGCGGCAGAGGGAAGCCTCACCGCTTCGGGATTGCCCAGCGCAGCCAGCCGATCCATTTCGGCACCGCCGGGATAGGGGAGTCCCAGCACCCGCGCCACCTTGTCGAAGGCCTCGCCCACCGCATCGTCACGGGTGCGGGCAACGGGGATGAACTCGGTAGGAGATTTCACGTAAGTGAGAGAGGTGTGACCGCCCGATGCGATCAATGCGAAAAAGGGAGCGTTCAGCCGGGGGAAGGCAAGATAGGCTGCCGCCGCGTGTCCCTTCACGTGGTTGACCGGGATCAGGGGCTTTTTCCAAGCGGATGCCAGACCTTTGGCAAAGTTCACGCCCACCAGCAGTGCCCCGATCAGTCCCGGAGAGGCGGTGACGGCGATGGCGTCGATGTCGTCTCGGGTCACGCCTGCATTGGTGAGGGCTAATTTGGTCAGAGAGGAGATCGCCTCGGTATGTGCACGGGATGCGATCTCGGGCACCACGCCGCCGTACAGGGCGTGGGTCGCCACCTGCGTTGCCACCTCGGAGGAGAGGATGCGGCGAGTGTCCTCGCTCATCTCCACCACCGCCACGGCTGTTTCGTCGCAGGAGGATTCAAATGCAAGAATAATCATAAATCAATACTTCCGTAGTAAAATCAGCGATACAGGCGGTTCTTCTCCCAGAACAGGTGCAGGCAGGGGAAAAGCAGCAGCGAAAAGACCGCGTACGCTCCGATGCCCACAAAATAGGCGATCCACACGCCGCACAGCTCGGTCAGAGCGTACTGAGGGTAGAAGAAGGTGGGCAGACCCAGAATGTCGGGGAACAGCCACAGGAAAAAGGTGGGAATCAGCGAAAAGATAGCGTAAGCCGCCATGCCGATCCACAAACCGCCCTTCAAAAAGGCCTTCAGATCGCCGAAAAAGCTGTACTTCTTTCCGATAGTGGCAGACAGATAGGCCGTGCGCTGCATGGGGCTCTTGGCAAAGATCACCGCCAGCACGACGAGAAACAGAGCGGCGAAGACGGCAAACAGAACCGTCTCCAAGGTCTGCTCCTTGGCAGCGTCGCCCCGTGCCATCTCCAAGAGAAAGGGGCGCACCATCAGATTCACCGCAAAGGTGAGGATCATGCAGATAGCGTCTGCCGCCAGAAAATACAGCAGATGCTCGGGCAAATTTCTCAGTAATTTTTTGGTTGCATCCATATCATTCACTCTTCTCGCCCCGACAGAGCCGCATCACTACGGCATCCTCCCGGGGATAGTCGTAATAGTGTTTCCGCAGTCCCACCGCCTCAAAGCCCTGCTTTTCGTAAAGCCTGCGGGCGGGAAGGTTGGAGGCACGCACCTCCAGCCAGAACTCGGTGCAATCGCTCTCCTCGGTCAGTGCCTGCAGAAGGCGAGCACCGATGCCCTGCCCTCTCTCGGAGGTAGCAACGCAGATGTCGGCGATCTCTCCCTCGGGCGGGATCAGATAGGCGATGACAAAGCCCACGATCTGCTCCCCCCGTCGGGCAGCAAGGGCACGAACCACAGGGATCTCCAAGGTAGCCGCCATCGCCGACTCCGACCAGGGATCGGAGAAGGATTCCCGCTCCAGCTCCATCAGGCGGGGCAGGTCTGCCAACGTGACGGGAGTGATCCGAAGCGCTGCCGTCATGACGTGCTGTTGATGATGTCTTCCATGGTCTTCAGATAGTCGTCGAAGTAGGTAGAGTCCACCTGCACCAGGAAGGGGTCGTCCAGGATCTTCACACCCTCGGGGCTGATAAAGTAGTTCCCCTCCTCGTCCTGATAGACGGTGAGGTTCAGATAGAGCCAGTAGTAGGTATCGGAGGTGACCCGCAGCGTCAGCTTGGGATCCAGCCCGTCGGTGCCGCGGCTCTCGTACAGGTTGGGATTCTCCTCTGCAAGGATCTCCTTCATCAGCTGGTCGGTGTCCTCCTCGTTCATCTTATACGTGGAGAAGCTGGCGGAGCCTACGTTACTGAAGTAGATCACACCCCAATCGAAATCGGCGTACGCGGGAACGGTCACCGCCTTGGGGTTGTAGTAGATCTGACCGCCCACCGATCGGGGAGTGGTCAGCCATTCGCTGCCGTGGCGCAGATGAGCCTTTCCCTCCCCGTCCCGATAACCGATCTGATACAGCGACCAGCGATCGCTTTTGGCGTAGGGGCTGTCCTCGGCGGCGTTCAGCACCGCCTCAAAGCAGAAGGGCGCGGGATAGTAGGTGATCCCGTTTTCCCCGTCGGTATAGCTGCCGTTGGAGGAATCGTAGGTAAAGTAAGGCAGATTTGCCTGCGGATCCTCCTCTGTCACTGCGGTGTAGATCCCGGCTCCTGCCAGAATGGCGGCGATCACAGAAGCCACGATGATCCAGGGCAGCAACGCCTTCCATGGGATCTTGCGGCTTTGTGTTTTCTTGGTTTTGGTCTGATTTGCTGCGTTTTTCATTCTGATTCCTTGTTGCGGCTCAATAGCCGAATTTGCCGGTGAGGCTGTCGTCGTTGCGAATCCATTCCCGGATATCCACGGTGTCGTAGGTGCTGGGGGAGTTGCGGATCACAACCTTTTCAATGCCGGCGTTGATGATCATCCGCTTGCACATTGCGCAGGAGCAAACGTCGGTCAGCAGCTCGCCCGATGCGCTGTCCTCGCCCACCAGGTAGAGGGTGGAGCCCAGCATCTGCTCGCGGGAGGCGTTGATGATGGCGTTCTGCTCGGCGTGGAGGGCACGGCAAAGCTCGTACCGCTCGCCGCGGGGGATGTTCAGCTGCTCCCGCATACAAACGCCCAGCTCAATGCAGTTGGCACGTCCGCGAGGTGCGCCGTTGTAGCCGGTGGATACGATCACGTCGTTTTTGACGATGATGGCACCGTAGCGCTTTCTCAGGCAGGTCGACCGCTTCAGCACGGTCTGAGCGATGTCCAGGTAGTAGTTGGGTTTAGTGACTCGATCCATACAATACCTCCAAAAGGGGATACTTCCCCGTTTATCATATTTAATATTGTAGCACACAGGGACGGGGAAATCAATAGGGACGGGACAAGTTTTCATAGAATTGTTACATTTTTGACGAAGATTTTTGATATAAGGGAGAAAATCCCCCACCTTGTGAGAGGTGGGGGATTGAACAGGAAGAACTTATTCGGTGGGGAATGTAATCGCGCCTGCTTCCGCATTCAGAATTTGATACGAATCAGGCACATCCTCTGTACCCCAAGGATAAAACTGCATAGATTTAACACGATAATGCTCCGCATCCTGCCGAATATATACGTTTTCATCGGTAAACTGCGGATCAATATCTTCAAATTCGGTCACCAGCAGACCGTCCTCCAGCAGACGATAGCTCATAAACCCGAAAATGGGCGCATACGGTTGACGCAGGTAATCGTATTTCACGGTAGGATCGATCGCTGCAAATGCTTCGTAACCTGTTCCGATTTGGACAGACGAAAAATCGGCATATGTCATGGGCTCAGAGACATAGTACCACTCCTTCGACACTCGCCATGTTTCCTGATAACCG
>JAFTKV010000026.1 GCA_017453085.1 Clostridia bacterium | reverse complement strand
TGTTATAATATAGACAGCCAAGAAGCAGCTCAAAAGTCGGCGCGCAGACAGAGCGACGCTTCGGATAATTTTATAATCAAAGGAGATTTATATATGAGTATCGAAACGATGGGCAGCACCATTGCTGCATTGCGGAAGGAAAAGAACGTGACTCAAGAGGAACTTGCCGACTATGTAGGTGTGTCTGCACAAGCGGTATCCAAATGGGAAAAGGGCGGTGCCCCCGACTGTGCGCTCCTGCCGAGCATTGCCGACTTCTTTGGGGTGTCGATTGATAGGCTATTCGGCAGGAAAGCAACTGATTATATGGAAGTAGAAGAAGCGCTGGCGACGAAGATCATGGACACACCATACAACAAAAAATTGGATTACCTCTATCATCTTTGTTGGAATATGCAGATCGCACTTTTCGGTCAATCAACCGACAAACACGAACTAACCGCCGTCCGCGAGGAAAATGAATCTTCGGATATACAGATCCTATCGGAATTTCACAATGGCGAAGGATATACTCTTGTTGGTGTAGATAGCAGAAATCCATACTTCATGCTAATTCCTCAAATACCAACGTCGAATAAACTTTTAGCAAACAGTACTGATCTGTGCACATTTTTTATGTTTCTCTCAGATCGTACAATATTTGATGCGATGGTATTGCTTTGCCGTCATCCGTATAGTCAATTCACCATTAAGCCGTTTGCGGATAAATTGAAAATCGACGAGAATAAGGCGAATGAAGTACTTGACTTTCTGATTCAATATGGATGCCTTGCGGTGGAGCAGGTTGAAATTGACTACGAGATTCGTACTGTTTATCGATGCTGTAAAGAAGAACTGTCCGCTTTCGCTCCGATTCTGTTACTCACACAAAGATTTTTGGGAAATAATAAATCGTATTATTTTTACAACGGTGAAACCGCACCGATTTTGAAATAGCATTTTCTGCTGCGCTCCCAAACAAACCGACAGAGGACGCCATTCCCTACAAATGTGGCGTTGATGAATCCGCTCCCATTCAGGAGCGGATTTCTCATTCTGACCAAAATTATTTCGGAATCTCTTCTATTTCACTACACATTGCAAAAACTTTTTCTTTCGTCGGCAAAATTTCACGAAAGCAGTTTACTTTTTTTCTCGATTGTGCTATAATAATGAGGAATATTCTCATTTTCGGAGAATTCATTCAACCGTTTTGTATATCTCACCCTGAAAAGAGGTCTTTACTTTGAAATATCTGGTTTTGCTGTGCGACGGCATGGCGGATGAAAAAATAGAAGCGCTCGGTAACCGTTCCCCCATGGAGGCAGCTAACAAGCCCTGCATGGACTACCTTTGCGCCCGCTCCCTTGCAGGCACGGTCTGCAACGTCCCCGAGGGAATGGTGCCCGAAAGCGACACCGCAAATCTGGCCGTCATGTCCTATGATCCCCGCAAGTATTCCAAGGGACGCTCTCCCCTGGAGGCAATGTCCATCGGTCTTACCATGAGCGAGACCATGACCGCCATCCGTTGCAACGTGGTCACCCTCTCCGAGGAGGAAGGCATTGACTACGACGAGCGCACCATCCTCGATCATTCCGCTGACGAGATCTCCACCGAGGAGGCCGATGAGCTGATCAAGGCCGTGGAGGAAGCGCTGGGCGGCGGTGATCGCCACTTCTACACCGGTATTTCCTACCGTCACTGCCTGCTGTGGGCCAACGCTCCCACTCCCGTGGATTTCGCCCGCCCCCACGATCATCTGGGGCAGGTGATCGGACCGCACCTCACCTCCGATCCCGAGCAGGACGGCTATCCCTACTACGCGCTGATGCGGGCATCCTACGACGTACTCAACCATCATCCCATCAATGAGGCACGCCGCGCTCGCGGTCTGCGCCCCGCAAACTCCATCTGGCTGTGGAGCGCGGGAATGAAGCCCGCCCTTCCCTCTTTCGGTGAAAAGTGGGGTCTGAAGGCTTCGGTGATCTCGGCCGTTGACCTGATCAAGGGCATCGCCATCTGCGCTGGCATGGAATCCATCGACGTGGAGGGTGCTACCGGCAACTTCCACACCAACTACAAGGGCAAGGCCGACGCCGCCATCGACGCCTTCAAGCGAGGACAGGACTACGTATACATCCACGTGGAAGGTCCCGACGAATGCGGACATCGTGGTGAGCTGGAAAACAAGGTCAGCTGCATCGAAAAGATCGATCAGGAGATCCTGCAGCCGGTCTACGAATACCTGCTCTCCTGCAAGGACGATTTCAAGATCCTCGTCCTGCCCGACCATCCCACGCCCATCCGCGTGCGGACGCACACCTCCGATGCGGTTCCCTTCTTCCTGTACAGCAGTCGCGCAGAGGCGGAGGGTCCCGCCATTTTCAGTGAGGAGACCGCCGCCGCAACCGGTCTGCACCTGCCTCGTGGCGAAGAGCTGATGGAGCTTGTGACCGCCAAAGAGTCTCCCAAGGCGCTGGCTGCCGCCCGTCACGTGCCGCTGAAGCTACGCTCCAGTACCTCCTTTCTCTTCGATTGGGTGGAGCTGATCGGCGTTGCACTGGTGACCGTTCTGCTTCTGATGACGCTGGGCGTGCGCCACTCGCCGGTTATCGGTAGCTCTATGTATCCTACATTGATCGGTCAGCCTACCGGCGCATCCGAAACGATCTACACCAGCACCGATCACTACGACGTTCTGCTGATCTCCGGGCTGTTCTACACGCCCGAATACGGCGATATCGTGATCATCCAAACTCCCACCAACACGCCCGAGCCGCTGGTCAAGCGTGTGATCGCTACCGAGGGACAGCACATCAAGATCGACTTTGAAACCTGGCAGATCTGGGTGAACGGCGTGCTGCTGGAGGAGAATTACGTCAACTATATCAAGGGAACGCCCATGGCCAACCATACCTTCACCCTTGCCGGCACCAATGCGGAAGGCATTTGGGAGGGCACCGTTCCCGAAGGAAAGGTCTTCGTTCTGGGCGACAACCGCAACAACTCTCAGGACAGCCGCTCGCTGGGCTATATCGACGAGCGCTGGATCGTGGGACGGGTGCTGATACGCCTCTCCCCGCTGGATCGCTTCGGCACGGTAGACTAATACAGTATATAAGGAGGAAGCTATGCCTTCCAATATTATCCAATGGTTCCCCGGGCATATGGCCAAGACCCGCCGCATGATGGCGGAGTGTCTGCCGCTGGTGGATCTGGTGATCGAGATCCTTGACGCCCGCATCCCCGTGTCCTCGAAAAATCCCGAGGTGGACCGCATTTGTAAAAATAAGCCCCGTCTGGTGCTGCTGAGCAAGGCGGGGATGGCCAATCCCACCGTCAACGCACGGTGGAAGGCTTATTATGCAGAAAAGGGCATCCCCTGCCTGCTCTGCGACTTTATCTCCAAGAACGGCATGGACGGCATCGTTCCCGCCGTCCGTGAGTTGATGGCGGAAAAGCTTGCCCGCTACGAGGCCAAGGGAATGCAGGGCAAGGCTCTGCGCGCTATGGTAGTGGGAATCCCCAACGTGGGCAAATCCTCCTTCATCAACGCCTGCTCGGGCACCAAGAAGGCAAAGGTGGAGAACCGCCCCGGCGTTACTGTGGATAAGCAATGGGTGAAAACTCCCTACGGCATCGAGCTACTGGATATGCCCGGCGTGCTGTGGCCTAAGTTTGAGGACGAGATCGTTGGACAAAACCTCGCTCTCACCGGTGCCATCAAGGACGACGTTTTGAATCTGGACGAGATGGCAGTGATCCTCTGCGGCAGACTGCGGAGAATCGCACCTGGTGCCCTTGCAGAGCGTTACAAGCTCACCCCCGCTGATTGGGACGGACTGGAGGACTGGGAGCTGTTCGAGCTCA
>JAFTKV010000189.1 GCA_017453085.1 Clostridia bacterium | reverse complement strand
AGGTTTGGACCCCTTCTTTCAAGAAGGGGTCCAAACCTCTCAAAAGGTCGGTTCTCACAAGGAGGATCCCCCGACAGATTTATGGTCTGTCGGGGATGCTTGTCCTTATTTTTCTCCTACAAATAGCAAGTGATTCGTCATACCAAGCAATTCCTTTTTTTCGCAGATATAGAAATGATAACGAAGATACTGTGAGTAGTCCTCATCGCTCATCTCATTGATTTTTTCCGCCAAAAGCTCGCTTGAGCCATCAGATGCTATCTCGTGCAGTACGTTTACGCTCCCGTCCGAGAGAAGCTTTCTCGCAGCATCGACTGTGTGGAATACAAACGGAAAGTCATTGAGCTTGAATGTTGCCTTATCGTAATCACCGTTGCTAAAATAATTAATGTCATATCCGAACTCGGTAAGAAAAACAAAGTCGTTGGATATAAATGCGAAGAAAATCTTTCCACCATCTTTACAAACGCGCTTTGCTTCACTAATACATTTATGCTTATCCTCATCATTTTTCAGGTGATACAGCGGACCGAACAGAAGCACAATATCAAACGACTTATCCTCATACCGCGAGAGATCAAGGGCGTTGCCTTGAACAAGATCGATCTTATCGTCTTGCGTGAGTTTCATTTTAAAAGCAGCAATGTTGGCATCAGCAAGTTCAAGCGCTGACACTTCATAACCCTTGCGGGCAAAATAAAAACTATATTCGCCTGCACCTGCGCCGATGTCGAGTATTTTATCGCCCTCTTTTAAGTATTTTTCTATATAGTGAACAGTGGTCAGAAATTCAACGCGCGCGGCTTTAGAATGATTGAGTCTTCTATCCTCATTAAATATATCGTACGTTCTGTTTACACGTTCACTTTCGTTTTCAATTTTTGCAAGTTGTTCAAAATCCATTTTTCTTGTCCTCATATCGTTCCATTTTATCACTGGTTTTGCCTTTGTTTAACAAAGGAATAGGGCAAAGCCCGAACCCCTTTATTCTTCAGAAAACAATTCATCATAATACCAACGCATGGGATTTTCGCAGATGTATTTGACCGTTTCTTCATAATCCTCCCGACCACGAAGGATGTGTTCATGAAAGGATGTTTGAAACAGTTTGTCGATGAGTTTGACTTCCTTACACATTCTTGTCGTCAAGGATTTATACGCACAAACTACATCCATCACCGTAGGGCGGGGGCTTGCTCCCGCCGTCTCGTTGGCAATCACCAATATAAAATGAATGTGATTCGGCATAATCACATATTTTTCAATCCTTACAGAAGGATAGCGTTTTTCAATCAACAGTAGCTGTTCTTCCGCTATTTTTCCGTATTCCGTAAGTTCCAAAGCGGCGGGAGCAAGCCCCCGCCCTACGACGTGAGATAACAAACAGCGACGATTTTGCGTACAGATAGTAACAAAATATGCGCCTGCTGTACTGTAATCGTAATGATCTAACCGAGGATGTTTTCTTTTCGATAGCTCTTCCATATTCATCACCCACATCATTATATAACATACAAACTCGCAGGCTGTCAACCTGCGAGCTTGTAACATCCTTATTACGACCCCGAAGGGTCGTTTTTTATCTTAGCCGTTGACCATCTTGGCGATCTCAGCAGCGAAGTCTTCTTCGCGCTTTTCGACGCCTTCGCCCTTCTCGAAGATCTTGAAGGAGTCAACCTTGATGTTAGCGCCGATTTCCTTAGCTACGGATGCAACGTACTGACCAACGGTCATCTTGTCATCCTTAACGTAAGCCTGCTCAACCAGACATACGCGCTCGTAGAACTTGCCAAGTCTGCCGCCAACCATCTTTTCCAGGATAGCGTCGGGCTTGTTCGCGTTCTTGGGATCGTTCTTCGCCTGCTGGATCAGAACTGCCTTCTCCTCGTCAACCTCGGATGCGGGAACCTCTTCCTTGTAAACGTACTTGGGAGGGTTGCCTGCAGCGATCTGCAGAGCAATGTTCTTAGCGCACTCAGCGAATGCAGCGTTGTCAGCAGCATCGGTGGTAAACTTTACGATAACACCGGTGGAGCCTGCGCCGTGGATGTAGGTGGAAACGGTGCCCTCTACGATCTCGAAGCGGCGGATCTTGATCTTCTCGCCGATCAGAGCTACCATTTCAACCAGCTTGTCGGAAACGGTGGTCTCGGTGCCTGCGTATGCGGTTGCCAGGAAAGCATCCAGATCAGCGGGCTTCTCTGCGATCAGAGTGGAAAGGAGATTCTTTACGAATTCCTGGAAAGTAGCGTTCTTAGCAACGAAGTCGGTCTCGGAGTTAACCTCGATCATAGCGGTAACGCCGCCCTCAGTCATGATGTCAACAACACCCTCAGCTGCGATTCTGCCTTCCTTCTTAGCGGCGGTAGCCAGACCCTTCTCACGCAGGATCTTCACTGCCTTGTCCATATCGCCCTCAGCCTCAACCAGAGCCTTCTTGCAATCCATCATGCCCAGACCGGTCTTTGCACGGAGAGCTGCTACGTCTTTTGCGGTAATAGCTGCCATTGTTGTATCCTCCTGTTAATCGGTAGTTGTAAATAGGTTACGCTTCGGTGGACTCTTCAGCGGGAGCCTCGGTGGTCTCGCCGTCGGTGCCCTGTCTGCCCTCGATCATTGCGTCAGCAATTACGGAGGAGATCAGCTTGATGGCGCGGATAGCGTCATCGTTGACGGGGATTACGTAGTCTGCGTCGTCGGGGTCACAGTTGGTGTCCACGATAGCGATTACGGGGATGCCCAGCTTCTTAGCCTCGAGCACTGCGTTTGCTTCCTTGCGGGAGTCAACGATGAAGATTGCGTCGGGCAGTCTTTCCATGGTCTTGATACCGCCGTAGCACTTCTCCAGGTTAGCCATTTCCTTCATCAGACCTGCAACTTCCTTCTTGGGGAACAGATCGAAGGTGCCGTCCTCCTGCATCTTTTCCAGAGCAACCAGACGAGCGATGGACTTCTTGATGGTCTTGAAGTTGGTCAGCATACCGCCGGGCCATCTTTCGTTCACGTAGTACATGCCGCAACGCTGAGCTTCGGACTTGATAGCCTCTGCAGCCTGCTTCTTGGTACCAACGAAGAGCAGATTGCCGCCCTGCATGGACAGATCGCGAGTGAAGCCGTAAGCCTCCTCGAACTTCTTAACGGTCTTCTGCAGGTCGATGATGTAGATACCGTTTCTTTCGGTGAAGATGTACTCCTGCATCTTGGGGTTCCATCTTCTGGTGTGATGTCCGAAATGGACGCCTGCTTCCAGCAGCTGTTTGATGGTAATAATAGACATTTCTAATGTCCTCCTTCGGTTTTTTCCACCATCCCGGCGCGATTTCCACCCTTTCGGGCAACCGAACTTTGCTCGGAATGTGTGAATTTCTGCGGTCATTTCCATATGCCGCGACGGTTATTATACCATATATCCTTCTTCCATTGCAATAGGATATTCGCGAATTTACAATTTGTTTACAATATTTTCCCGATCACTCAGAAAAATCCTGATCGTATTGCTGCTCCCAGTGATCGTCATCCAGCTTCTCGATATAATCGGTGCCCTCCTGCCGTCTGCCGCCCTCAGGGAGACTTTCCCGCTTGGTAGGGGGCTTGCGGATAAGATACACGATCAGCAGCACGATGCCCGCAATAGCCAGCAGCGTAGTAATGGCGATGAACAATTCCTTCAGCGGCACGTGATAGCCGTAGACGTCCCGCATATCCTCTACTACAATGACCGTGGGAAGACCGGCCCCCTCCAATGCGCGGTCAAGGTTTCGTCCGCCCAGCTTCAGCTCGGTATGATTCTCCAGCAGTCGATAGGTTTCCTGCGTGCGATCACAGGTGTACAAACGACCGGTCGGAGATTCGTTTCTTACTTCGCTCATTCTGTAATTCATGCTCTTGATGACCCATTTCAGATCGTTGTTCAGGGTCTTTTCAAAGCTGCCGCGGGTAATGGAATTTTTCAGCACCGAGCCAAGTTTCTGATCCTCTCCCCGATACAGTCCCGCGATCTCCGGCGCAACATGATCGCCCACCGAAACGGCGTAGTGATATTCCGAATAATCGGAGCTGACCAGGATCACGATCAACACCTGATCGTCCGTAGGGGCATCGGCAAACAGCCGCGTACGCTCCTCCTCCAAATACTCTTGGATATACGCTTCGTCGTAGATAGCACCCTTTCCCAGCAACACGCCAAACACGTCTGCGGTGGTCTCGACACCGACTACCATAACGTAAAATACACCTATCAGGAGAAATGCTACGTACATCCCAAGTCCTATGAGTCCTTGTCTGGGATCGCGACTTCGTCTATAATAAGCCATTTATACCCTCCTTGATGATTGCCGTATAATTGCTTCCATTATACACTATTCTTTCCGAAAAAGCAACAGAGTGCCCCCTAAAAACACAAAAAATCGCTCTCCCGCCGTTTTTCGGGGGAGAGCGATGAAAATTGCAGCTTGTAAATCAGCCGTACTGCCTGCCGTCGTAGCCGTTATACGGTCCGCTCTGTCCGTCCTGTCCGTTGTAACCGTTCTGTCCGCCGGGCTGATTCGGTCCCTTCTTCCGATTGCGAACGGCCTTCACGATCAGCACGATGGCAAGGATCACAATACCGCCTGCCAGGATCAGCGTAAAGATCACGCTGAAGGGCATTTCCTTGCCGAAGACATCCTCCATCTCGTCCACCACGATGGTCATGGGAATACCGGTCTGCTCGGTGAAGGCAGTCAGCGACAGATTCACCGTCTCGGCGTTGAGATCCAGCGCAGAGCGGTTCACCAGGCGGGAGGGCAAATTCGACCGATCCTCGGAGCATCGGTAATTCGTCGTCAGATTCAGCCGATTGATCTCCGATGCCAGGCGGTCGGTGACGTTTGCCAGATTGGAATCCAGCGAATACTTGTAATTGTCGGGCACTTCCGCGTAAATACCGTTGCCCAGCGCAGTTCCTTCTGCACCGAACAAGTAGTTGACGTCGGCGTTCAGGTGATCGCCCACCCAGCCGATATAGCAATAGTCGTAATCATTCTCCGCAGTTAGGAAGACCACCACGATGCCGTCCTCCGAGCTGCCGAACTCTGCCAGATACTGCTGGTTGGCGTAGTCCTGGAAGGTCTCCTCGTTATAAGGAACGATACCGCCGTCCTTGAGCACCATCATCGAGCTGCTCACCGACGAGATCACCAACGCAATCGCCATAATCACCAGCAAGAAGGGCAACATCAGCATGCCCAGAAGTCCGCCCAGACAGCCACCTCCGTAGAATCCGGGGCCTCTTCCGTAATAGCCGTAACGACGTCTGTATCCCCAGCCGCCAAACATAGGTCCGCCGAACATAGGTCCGCGAGGGCCTCTGTAGCCACCGCCGCCGAAGCCGCCTCCGCGACCTCCGCCCATTCCTCCGCGGCCTCCGCCGCCAAAGCTGCCACCGCGACCGCCTCCGCCGCCACGAGATCCTCCTCCGGGTCCTGCCATATCTACATCCTCCTTTGCGTATTGCACAGTATTGCTTTGATAGTATTATACACCATTCTCGCCGATAATGCAAGATGATTTTGCATTTTCCTAAAATCCCAAAAAATAACTCCCCGAAGGGAGTTTTTTGATAGATATAATTGTTCGTCGCCTCGGTGCAGTATGTATCGCCGCACCCCGATAAGGCTCCCTTGGTGCGGTATGTTCCGCAATTCCATGTAGGGACAGGCCTCCCGGACTGTCCGCGCCGCCGCAGGCGGCATCGAAGGGGGCGCACCGTTCGTTGCCTCGGTGCGAACCGCACGAACGGGACGTCGAGGGCGCCGTCCCCTACGGGGGTGTACAAACATATTGCGTCGCCCTTTCCCTTGGTGCGAATTGTTCCACCACCCCAAGCCTTCTCCAGCGGAGAAGGTGCCCCGAAGGGGCGGATGAGGAGATCCCCATTTTCGCCGCACGTTCCCTTGGTGCGAGTCGCACAGACGGGACGGACGCTTCGCTATTCCGTCGCTACGCTCCTTACGAGGGCGCCGTCCCCTACGGTGGGTGAGATTAGTGCAATTGGTCTCCGCTGCTTTCCAAATACTTTTCTCCTCAATTCAAAAAACTCCCCGAAGGGAGTTTTTTTGAGAAATTAATAGTACAGGCACTCGATGGACATGATGAACTCACGGCCGCCCCAGCAGTTCTTCAGGGTGACGATGATGTCATTCTTGCCCTCTACGAACAGATCCTTCACGCTTACGTCGAAGTCAACGGGCTCCATAGCCTCGTTCCAGTCGCCTTCGCCGCCGTTAGCGTCGTCGGAGAATACCAGCGTACCGTTGATGTATACGTAGAATGCGTTGTCGTAGAATACGTCCATGTAGATGGAGTCTTCAGCAGCGTACTCCAGAGATGCGATCTGCTCTGCAGTCAGCTCGATCTGCTGGTAGCAGATGATACCGTTGATCTCGTTTGCCCAGCCGATGGGGGAGTTGTTATCGCCCAGACCCAGGTGACGGTCACCCATAGGAGCGGTCTGAGTGGGCCAGGTTGCCATTTCTGCAATCAGATCGGCATCCTTGTACCATTCTTCGCCCTGTTCAGCGAGCCACTTAGCCATTTCGTCGGTGTCTGCAGGGAAGATTGCGCCGTTGTCACGGTCAAAGGGGCAGGAGAACATCTTGTAGTGCCAGTCGCTGGCAGCTTCCAGGATGGTCCAGTCTTCGGGAGCGTCGGGGTTGGAGGGCTCTGCGGGAGCGGGAGTGGTGATCACGCGCTTGGTGGTGGTAGCTGCGGTGGTAGCGCCGGTATTACCGTCAGCACCGCCGGCCGTGGTGGTGTCAGCAGAACCGCCAGCGCAAGCAACCATGCTGAACGCCATCAGTCCTGCAAGCAGGGTAGCAAAAAGCTTTTTCATATTGTGCTTCCTTTCTGAAACGGTGCAGGTTGATTTTTCCGCAAGCCTCCTGACATAAGTTGACGGCAGGGTTGGGAGATTGCACCAATATAGCAATACCAATATACTATATTTTCTCCGATTTGTCAATAGCAAATCACCAACCGCCGTTAAAAATTCACGGTTTTGTAACATTTTAACGGAAAATCTTTGTCGCACCCAATCACAAACGGCGGGACGACGAAAAAACGAAAGATCGCATCTGCGAAAAGACGCGATCTGTCGATGTGGATTCAGAAAAACATGGTAATTCCCCAGATGGCCAGCGCCATTCCCACGGGGAAGATCAGGCTGTATATGAGCATAGCTCGGGTGAAGGCGACGGGAACAAAGGACTTGGGATTTGCTTTGTTCCAAAGCAGGTCGATATTATAGCCCTTGGCGTATTTCTGCGCCATGGGGAGCGCAGCCACGCCGCGCACTCTCTGCCCTGCCGCCTCGTATTCGGCAACCGCAGCCCAGCCGGAGGGCATTTTTGCGGTGGCCTCCATATGACGGTTGTCCACCACCTTGCCCACTGTCTTGACGCTGATCAGGCGGAGCTTGATAAATTTCACCAGAAAGCTGAATCCGAAGAAGGCCAGCAGGAGTCCGCCAAATAACAAAAGATATTTCATCTGCCGTTCCCTCAGTTCTTAGGCTCGTCGATACGGGTGTAGAGGATCGGAACCTCGCCCAGAGTGAAGGTCTCGGGCAGAGTCACGGGGCTCCAGCTGAGCTTTTCCATGCCCAGCACCTTAGAAAGCTTCTCGCAGCCCTCGGGGATGACGGGAGCAAACAGATTTGCCATATTCGCCATCAGATAGACGCAGGTAGCGGTGGTGTTGCCGAAATCAGTGAGATCCTCTGCCTTGGCCTGGATCCAGGGCTTCTGATCGTCGTAGTACTTGTTGGCGTACTGGATCAGAGTGACCATATCCTCGGTAGCGGAGCGGAGATCGCCGTTTTCCATCTTCTCGCCCATGGAAGCGTACAGACCCTCCACGTGAGCGGCAACGGCGGGATCCACCTTGCCTGCGGGCACCACGCCGCCGAACTTCTTCTTCAGGAAGGAGAGGTTACGGTTCACGAAATTACCCAGGCCGCCCGCCAGGAACTTGTTATAGTTGGCGATCAGATCGGGAATAGAGAAGTTCACGTCACGGCGCTCGGGATTGTAGAGCATGGTGTAGAAGCGAACTGCATCCATGGGATAGTTCTCCGCCAGCTCGTGGACAGAGATCAGGTTGCCCTTGGACTTGGACATCTTCTCATCGTTCATATTCACGTACTCAGAAGAGACGATGTGCGTGGGCAGACAGAGGTTGCGGTCCATTGCCATCAGGAGTGCGGGGAAAATAACGGTGTGGAAAGGAATGTTGTCCTTGCCGTGGATATAGTAGTTGTTGAGATTGCCGTCCTCGGTCATGTACTCGTTGAAGTCAATGCCTCTCTGCTCGGCCACCCACTTACCGGTGGTCATATAGCCCAGCACCGCCTCGAACCAAACGTAGATCCGCTTGGTCTCGTAGCCCTCCACGGGAACCTCTACGCCCCAGTCCAGATCACGGGTAGCCGCTCTGTCGGGCAGACCCTGCTGGAGGTACTTCTTGGTCTCGTTCACTGCGTTCAGACGCCAGTGGGGAGCCATCTTTTCGGTGAACTCCTCGATGTCCTTCTGGAACTTGGACAGCGCGAACATCAAGTGCTTGTTCATACGGGTGGTGGTGGGATTGCCGCAGGTACGGCAACGCTTCTCGGTCATCATCTTGGAGTCGAAGGATGCGTTGCAGTGCTCGCACTGGTCACCGCGGGTGAGCTTGCCGCAAACGGGGCAGTTGCCCTCGATCTCACGGTCGGACACGAATTTTCCGCAGGTCTCGCAATAGTCCTGCTCCTCGGTGGTCTCGTAGAGATAGCCGTTAGCCTGAATCTTGCGAAGGATGTCCTGCACGCCTGCCTTGTGGTAGTCGGTGAAGGTGGCGGTGTACTTATCGTAGGTGAAGCCCATTGCCTCGAAGTCACGGGTGAACTCTGCGTGGTACTGCTCAGCGATGGATGCGGGGGTTACCTTTTCCCGCTTTGCACGCTCGGTGATGGGAGTGCCGTGGGAGTCGGTGCCCGATACGTAGATCACGTCGTAGCCGCAGAGTCTGCCGAAGCGAGCCAGTACGTCGCCGGGAAGGAGGGCTGCCAAGTGGCCTACGTGAAGAGAGTTATTGGCGTACGGCCAAGCGCCGCCGATAAAGAATCTTTTGTTCATAGTGTATATCTCCGTTTCTGTCTGCTCCACGAAGGATACAGACGGTCATTGGTTTGCATATTTATTGTAGTATAGCACAAAATCGGTGAAAATTCAAGTAGATTGAAAAAATATCTGGCAAAATACTCATAGTTTTGCCGTTTTTTTCATAGAAATAGAGCAAATGTCCGCCCGAATGAGATCTATATTGCAAACCGGGAGTCTTTCTATGGCTAAATTCAAGATCTTTCTGAAAAACACCCTGCTTCTCACCCTTACCTCGCTGATTATGCGCACGGTGGGGGTGTATTATAACCTCTATCTCACTGACCGTCTGGGCGCCGATGGGATGGGGCTGTTCACCCTCACCGGCTCGGTGTACGGACTGGCCGTGACCCTTGCCACCTCCGCCGTGACGCTGGCCTCCACCCGATTGGTGTCGGAGGCGATGGGCGAGTCTGTGGACGGCAAGGAGCGGGAAAGCGGACGGATTCTTGCGGCAATGAAGGTTTGTATCGGGTACAGCCTCTTCTTCGGGACGCTGGCAGGAGGGATTCTCCTGCTCTTCTCCGCGCCCATCGGGCGGGTGATCCTCTCCGATGACCGAACCATTCCTTCCCTGCAGTTGTTGGCGATCTCCCTGCCCTTCGTGGCGCTGACCTCGGCGCTGTCGGGCTACTTTACGGCGGTAAGACGAGTGAGCAAGAACGCCGTGACGATGATCTTCGAGCAGGGGCTGCGGATTGGCTCCACGATGCTGCTCCTCACCTTCTTCACCTCGGGAGGACTGGAAAAAGCCTGCCTTTGGGTGGTGGCAGGAGGCGTGATCGGCAATCTCTTCTCCTTCCTCTACTGCTTCGTTCTGTACCTGCTGGATTTGCGGAAATTCCATCGGAAGCAGGTCGCCGATGCCGACGAGATCGCACCGATGCGGAAAAAGCTGCTGGGGATCGCTCTGCCGGTTGCCTTTTCCTCTTATCTGCGGCAGGGGCTGGTAACGCTGGAGCATCTGCTGATCCCTTGGGGGCTGAAGAAAAAGGGGGATTCCCAAAGGGGAGCCCTTGCCACCTATGGCATTATGCAGGGGATGGCGCTCCCCGTGGTGATGTTTCCCTACGCCTTTCTGTCCCCCTTTTGCAATCTGCTCATCCCAGAGGTTGCCGAAAAGCGGGCGGCAGGGGACACGGTGGGGGT
>JAFTKV010000188.1 GCA_017453085.1 Clostridia bacterium | reverse complement strand
GCGATGTGCAGGGAGTCTGCGCCCTGCTCCTCGATGGGAAGATCGGGAGAAAGCTCGTCCACAGGCTTTTCCAGCACCTCGGCGGCAATTTCCATCAGCTGATTATAAATGTTCATTCGGGAGCTCCTTCAAATTGGCTGTTGTAAAGGGTGGCGTAGAATCCGCCTTGCGCCAGCAAAGTGGCGTGATTGCCGGTCTCTACGATCCTGCCGTCCCGCACTACGATGATGCGGCTGGCGTTTTGCACGGTGGAGAGGCGGTGAGCAACGATGAAGCAGGTCTTCTCCTTCATCAGCTCGTCCATTGCCTCCTGCAGCTTCTGCTCGGTGCGGGAGTCAACGTTGGAGGTGGCCTCGTCCAGGATCAGCATGGGTGAATCCACCAGCATGGCACGGGCGATGGTCCGCAGCTGCTTCTGTCCCTTGGAGACGTTGACGCCGTTCTCGTCCAGCACCGTTTCGTAGCCCTCGGGCAGAGAGCGGATGTAGTCGTCGATGCGGGCGGCTTTGGCTGCTGCCTCCATCTGCTCGCGGGTGACCGAGGGATTGCCGTAGCAGAGGTTTTCCGCAATCGTTCCGCCGAAGAGCCAGGTGTCCTGAAGCACCATTGCATAGGCGCGGCGCACGTCCTCCATATGGGTGGTATAGGCGTTCTGCCCGTCGATGCGGATTTCGCCCGAGGCAGGATCGTAGAAGCGCATGAGCAGGGAGATCAGCGTGGTCTTGCCGCCGCCGGTTGGGCCTACGATGGCGACGGTCTCTCCCTTTTTCACGGTGAGACTGACGTCGTGGAGGATCTGCCGCTCCTCGGAGTAGCCGAAGTCCACGTGCTCCAGCTCCACCTCTCCGCGGGGAGAGGGGAGGGGGAGGTCGCCTTCCTTGACCTTGGCTTCAGCAGGCTCGTCCAAAAGGCGGAACACACGCTCCGCTGCCGATGTGGCGGACTGGATCTCGCTGATGATGTTGGCGGTCTCGTTAATGGGGCCCGCAAAGCGGCGGGAGTAGAGGTTGAAGGCGGTGAGTCCGCCCAGCGACAGCTTCCCCGCAAGGCATAGCAGTACGCCGAAGGCGCTGATCAGTGCCAGCGATACGTTATTGATAAAGTTGACCGAGGGGCCTACCACGCTGCCTTGGTAATCGGCCTCGTAGTGCGCCTGCACCGCCTCGTCGTTGTGGCGGTCGAAGCGAGCGATCATGACCTCCTCCTTGCCGTAGGCGCGGATGGTCTTCTGCCCAGACAGCATCTCCTCGGTGTAGCCGTTCAGCTCGCCCAGCTTGGCCGAGCGGCGGCGGAAGAGGGGCTTGACCTTCTTGGTGCGGTAGATCGTGAAGAGGACGAGGCAAGGGACGGTGAGGGCAAAGACCAGCATCAGAATGGGCTTGATCTTTGCCATCTGGATGGCGGCACCCACCACCGTGATCGTACCTGCGCAGATCTGGATCAGATCGTTGGACAGGGACGCGTTGATGGTGTCGATGTCGTAGGTCAGACGGCTGATCAGGTCGCCGGTCTGATTGCGGTCGAAATAGCCAACGGGAAGATCCACCAGATGCTCAAAGACCTCCTTCCGCATCTGATAGACCACCTTTTTGGACAGGTGGATCATCACTGCTGACAGGACGAAGGAAAGCGCGGCGGAGACGGCGTAGCACAGGAGCATGGCAATGCCCTTTTGATAGACGGTATCGAAGTCCACGTTGCCGGGACCCTTGATGGCATCCACCGCCTGCTCCGCATAGGAGGGGCCTCGCAGGGCGATGACGTTGGCGACCACCGTAAGCAGGGCGGCAAGGGCAAGCCAGAGCGGATGCTTCCACAGATAGGAAAGCAGGCGCAGGATGACCGCACTCTTCTTCATGCGAGGGGGCTTCCCCGCCTCAATGGGAGTGTTTTTCTTACTCTGCAAGGGTCATCCCTCCCATCTGCGTGTCTGCGATCTCCTGATAGGGAACGCAGGTGTGCATAAGATGATCGTGATCGCCTCTGCCGATGATCTCGCCGCCCTCCAGCATCAGGATCAGGTCGGCGTGAGCGATGGAGGAGATCCGCTGTGCCACCAGCACGGTGGTGGTGGAGCCGTACTCTCTCCGCAGGGTCGCCCGCAGACGGGCGTCGGTCTTGTAGTCCAGCGCGGAGGAGGAGTCGTCGAGAATCAGCAGATCGGGCTCGCCTGCCAATGCGCGGGCGATGAGCAGACGCTGCTTTTGTCCGCCGCTGAGGTTGGCACCCTTGATCTCCAACAGATGCTCGTCCAACTCGGGATAGCTTGCGACGTATTCTGCCTGTGCGTTGGCGTAAGCGGTTTGCAGTCCTTCTTCGGAAATATCCCGCCCGAAGGAGGCGTTTTCCCGAATGGTATCGGCAAAGAGGAAGTCGTTCTGGAAGACCACGCCGATCTTCTCTCGCAGACGGGGCGTGGGGATTTTTTCGATCGGCGTACCCGAGAGCAGGATCTCGCCGCTGTCGGGAGCGTAAATGCGGAGCAGCAGGGCGATGATCGTAGACTTTCCGCTGCCGGTTGCACCGATCATACCCAGCGTCTGCCCCTCGTAGAGAGCGAAGCTGATGTTTTTCAGCACCACCCGCTCCCCGAAGGAGAAGGTGACGTTCCGAAACTCCACCACGGGAACAGCACGGTCATCGGGACGGAAGGGAGGGGGGTGCGCGCCCTCGTCTGTTTCGGGGACATAGAGGGTGGGATCCATATCCAGCACCTGGGAGATCCGTCCCATGCCTGCCATACCCTTGGAGAGCATGGTGAACATACGGGAGACTGCCAGCAGGGCGTTGGAGATCATAGTAAAGTAGGAGAGGAAGGCCATGATCTTGCCCACGTCGCTCTGTCCGCCGTCCGCCAGATGGGCACCCACCACGATGACGGCGGCAAGGCCTGCGTTGAGAAAGAGGGTGATCAGCGGATTGGTGGCGGACATGGTGAGCCCCGCCTTCTTTTCCCGACGGATGGCATCCCGATTGACCCCGTCAAATCGTTCCTTTTCGTAGTCGGACTTGCCCAGCGCTTTGATGATCCGCACGCCCGAAGCGTTTTCCCGAACCACGCGGGTGATATTGTCCACGGCGCGTTGCTGCTCGGTGAAGAGGGGGATGCCCTTTTTGGATATGATGAAGACCGACAGAGCGATGAAGGGCAGGGTCGCTACCATCACCAGCGTCAGGCGCACGTCCTGGAGGAAGGTGACGGTGATGCCGCCCAGCAGCAGGATGGGCGCACGGACGCCCAGTCGCTGGATCATGCCGATCATATGGTTCACGTTATAGGTATCGCCGGTGAGCCGAGATTCCAGAGAAGAGATGGTGAGCCGATCCACGTCGGCGGCATCCAGATAGGAGATCTTGGCAAAGAGGTCGTGGCGGATCTTGCGAGTGGCCTCTCTTGCCACGGCAGATGCCATACGGTTGGCGATGATATTGAAGGAGACGGCAACGGCGGCCAACAGAAGCATTGCGCCGCCCCAAAGATAGATGGCGGTGCGGTTGCCTGTGGGGAGCACCGCGTCGACCATGTAGCCGAGGATCCACGGGATGAACAGCTCTACCACGGTGCCGACGGTTTTAATGGTAAGCCCAATCGACATTCGTCCGTAGTGGGGGGAGAGATAGTAGAGGAGTTTTTTCAAGGGCGGCTCCTTTCGTGAAATGAAAGAATAAAGAAGAAAGAATAAAGAATAAAGAAGGTAGCTTTTGGCAGAGCCAAAAGCAATTTTTGAATGTGTTTCTGCAGAGCCACAGCCAAGGAAGATAGGGAGAGAGTCTGAGAGGAGGATTAGAGTTGCGCTGTGCGCAACTCTGGTAGTTCGTCAACGGCGAACTACATAAAACATTCGGCGTTTGAGATGGTCTCTTCCCCTCTCTCAGATAATTGCAATTCCGACGAAGGAGGAATTGCTACCTTAGATTCCCAAGATTCCAAGCATTTTCCCCAAAGTAACTTGCTATGTATTAATAAACTGCAATCCCCCACCGAAGCGACGCTTCGATGGGGGATGAAAAGCGTCTCAGACCGTAAAATTAGTCGTTGACGTAGGAGAGCAGAGCCATGTGACGTGCTTCCTTGATGGCAAGAGCCAGCTGACGCTGATGCTTTGCGCAGGTGCCGGTGACACGACGGGGCAGGATCTTTGCGCGCTCGGAAGTGAGCTTGCGGAGCTTACCAGCCTCTTTGTAGTCGATATAGTCAACCTTTTCAACGCAGAACTGGCAAACTTTCTTTCTCTTGCGGTTCTGGTTGTTGGCACGGAAGGGCTTCTTTTCTGCAGGAGCGGCAGTCTTCTCAGCTGCGGGTGCCTGCTGAACTTCTTTCTCGTTTTCCATTTGAAACCTCCTGATTAGTTAAAAGGGTAAGTCGTCCTCATTGGACATTTCTTCAAACCGGGGTGCGTTGTCGGATGCTCCCGCATAGCTGGAGCCGCCGTAGCTTGCAGGCGTGTAAGGAGCCGCAGGAGCCGCGCCGTAAGGAGCAGCACCACCCTGACGGGCTGCGGGACTCTCGCCCTTTGCATCAACAAAGTTGATTTCGTCTGCAACAACCTCGGTAGTGTAGCGCTTCTGGCCGTTCTGATCGGTCCAGGAGCGGTTCTGCAGGGAGCCTACCACGCAGATAGAGCTGCCCTTGCGGAAATACCGGGATACGAACTCAGCCTGCTGTCTCCATGCGACTACGTTGATGAAGTCTGCCTGGGGCTGCTGGTCGGCTGCACCGGAGTATCTCCGATTGACGGCTACGCTGAAGGAAGTGACCGAGATGCCACTCTGCGTGGTTTTCAGCTCGGGATCACCGGTCAAGCGGCCGCCCAGAATGACCTTGTTGAAGTTGAAGTTAGCCATCGTCAGCCTCGCTTATACGTGCTTTCTCTTAACGATGGAACGCATGATACCTTCGGTAATGCCGAAGATACGCTCCAGCTCAGCGATGAAGCTGGTAGGAGCCTCGAAGTCTACCAGTACGTAGTAGCCCTCGTTCATGTCGTCGATGGGGTATGCAAGACGACGCTTGCCCCACTCGTTAACGGAAGTCACTTCACCGTTTGCGGCGATGAGAGCGGTAAACTTCTCGACAACCGACTTGATAGCCTCTTCGCTCAGGGTCGCATTGACGACGAATAAGGTTTCATAAGACTTGTTAGTGTTTTCCATTTTCGTTACACCTCCCTATGGACATAAGACCGCAAACATGAAAAATTTATCTGCGGCAAGGAGAAGCCGGACGTAGTCCGACCTCGACTTTTCTATTATACAGGATGAAAATGGGTTTGTCAACCCCTTTTCTTCGATTTTTTGCAAATTTCCGTCCTTTTTTAGCAGGGGTATTGCAATTTTGGAGGGTTTGTGCTACACTGTAAAGAAGAAAACGGGTGACCCGCTTCGAAAGGAATGATCGTATGAAAAGAAAACTCAAGCTCCTGTTTCAGGGAGACAGCATCACCGACTGCGGCAGAGACCGCTCCGACATCCACAATCCGGGACACGGCTATCCCTACTACGCCGCCAAGCTCCTTGCCGAGCGCTATCCCGATATTGATTTCGAATTCGTGAATCTGGGCATCTCCGGCAACCGCACCCCCGATCTGGTTGCCCGTCTGGAGAGCGATTTCGTGGAGATTCAGCCCGACATCTGCTCTATCCTCATCGGTGTGAACGACACCTGGCACCATTCGAACCCGAACGACAACTGGATGAAGCACAGCTATTTCGAGCATTGCTATCGTACCGTGCTGGAGGCGCTGAAGACCCGCACCCATGCCAAGATCCTGCTTTTGGAGCAGTTTTTGCTGCCTGCGGAGGATAAGGCGTATTTCCGCGTGGATCTGGACCCTAAGATCCAGATCACCCGCAAGCTGGCCAGAGAGTATGCCGACGCCTTCCTGCCCACCGACGGTCTGCTGGCGGCAGCCTACACCACCGAGGAGTGGCAGAAGTTCTCCGAGGATGGCGTGCATCCCACCGCATACGGTGCCGAGACTATCGCCCAATGGTACGTGAATGCGATCGCTCCGCTGATTGAGGAATAAACGAAGAGAACGAACCCTCTTTTGCAAGAGGGTTCGTTTGCTTATTCGAAGTAAGCGTCCAGGATAGTGAACTCGCCGGAGGTATCCACTGCGCCGCCCTCACCGAAGATGATGATGGATCTTGCGGCATCGGCAGGTACATTGTTCAGCGTGATCGTAACAGTCTGCTCGCTGCCGTCAAAGGTTACGGTCTGTTCGAAGGTTTGACTGTCGAAGGGCTTGACCAGAATCGTCTTGCCTGCAGTACCCTGTACCTTCAGAACGAGCTTGGTCTGGTCGGTATAGGCCTCGGAAATATCCGCTGCCATGTTTGCCCAGGAATAGCCCCAGCTGGATTCAGCCTCAGCGGCGGTCTGCTTGGTATAGGCAACGTGAACGGAGCCGTCTGCATTGACGGTAATGTCATAGTACTGCTTGCCCAGTCCTTCGTTATTGTCGTACCATTCCAGCACGGTCTTTTCGGGAGTATCGTGAACGTCAGGGGTCTCGGGCTCGTCGGGCAG
>JAFTKV010000187.1 GCA_017453085.1 Clostridia bacterium | reverse complement strand
CTGATTTAGTGATTCTGCTATCATTATACCTCTTTTTCGCCATCTATGCAACTGTTATTTTTTATTTCTTCACGAAAATCATTTTTTTCGATTTTTTTGCAAAAAAAAACACACAAACCGAAAAAAATGTGTTATAATAGAGTATCAATATGCGTTCGGGGTATGTCTGCCCGGACTTCGAAAGGGAAGGTACATCAGTATGAAGGATTTATTCGGCGAACTCAGCGTCATTGGCATGAAAGGCTGCGAGGATTTCACCGCACAGGTCAACAACTATCTGAAGTCTTGGAGAGGCTCCACCGAGGGATTTGTGGTGGATTGCGAATGCCCCCGCTTCGGCAGCGGTGAGGCAAAGGGTCTGCTTCACGAATCGCTCCGCGGACACGACGTTTACATCATCAGCGACGTATTCAACTACGGCGCAACCTACAAAATGTACGGCATGACCGTACCCATGAGCCCCGACGATCATTTTGCCGATCTGAAGCGTATCATCGGTGCCATCGGTGGCAAGGCCCGCAGAATCACCGTTATTATGCCTATGCTCTACGAGGGCAGACAGCACAAGAGAAGCTCCCGCGAGTCCCTGGACTGCGCATACGCCCTGCAGGAGCTGGTCAGCATGGGTGTAACCAACATCATCACCTTCGATGCACACGATCCCCGCGTACAGAACGCCATTCCCCTGCACGGCTTTGAGAACGTTCGCTGCACCTATCAGATGATCAAGGCCTTCATCAATACCGTGGACGACATTGATCTGAACAATCTGGCCATCGTATCTCCCGACGAGGGCGGTATGGGTCGCGCAATGTACTATTCCTCCGTCCTGAAGCTGGATCTGGGTATGTTCTACAAGCGCCGCAACTACTCGGTCATCATCAACGGCAGAAATCCCATCGAAGCGCACGAATATCTGGGCAAGAGCGTTAAGGGCAAGGACGTCATCATCGTGGACGATATGATCTCCTCTGGCGACTCGGTCATCGAGGTTGCCGAGAAGCTGAAGGAGCGCGGTGCCAAGCGTATCTTCACCTTCGCAACCTTCGGTCTGTTCTGCAACGGTCTGGAGAATATGGACAAGGCTTACGAAAAGGGTCTCATCACCAAGATCTTCACCACCAACCTGAACTACCGCAGCGAAGAGGTGCGCAACCGCCCCTGGTACGGCGAGGTCAACATGACCAAGTTCGTCTCCCTGATCATCGATACCCTGAACTACGACGAGTCCCTGTCCGGACTCCTCTCTCCTGCCGCTAAGATCAACGCCTTCGTGGACCACGCCAAGGCAAACGGCAAGATTAAATAAAAATCGGCTCCGCCGGCTTAAGACCCCTTCTTGTAAGAAGGGGTCTTAAGAATCCACCAAGAACTTTATGAAAGCGCCGCAATTACTTGCGGCGCTCTTTGATTGCGGACAGTTTTCCACTGCATTTCAAAACAAACTTATGCCGCCTCCACCTTGGTCACCAGCACGGTGATGTCGTCGCCCCTTCCCTTTTCGGCAATGGTGCGGGAATGGATCGCGCCGGCAATCTCCTGCACGCTCTTCCCCTCCAACGCGGCAAAGGCCTCGGGAAGCCAGAGTGCTTCCTCTAGCGAGCCTGCCACACCGTCGGAGACCTGCAGGATCAAGTCCCCTTCCTGCAAAAGCATATTGATCTGCTGAGCGTTGATCTCGCGGGTCAGCCCCAGCGGCATACTGTGGACGTCGATCTTGTAAATGTTCCCCGCCCGCAGGACGTAGGAGGGGCAAGCCCCGCATTTCACGAAGGCGGCACCGCCTGTGTAGAGGTCTACCTCCAGTAGATCCACGGTACAATGGCATTCTTCCGCCCGCCCGCGGATGAAATTGGAGAGCAGCTTCAGCGTTACCGATTTATTGTTACCTGCTGACAGCAGCTTTTCCAAAAACAGCGCCGACACGCCTGCCGCTGCGGCAGCCGCTCTTCCGCTCCCCATGCCGTCACAGACCAAGGCGTAGCCGTGCCCGATCTGGGAAGTGAAGGAGCGCGCCGTGTCGCCGCTCACTGGCTCGTCCTCTTTGATACTGCAGGCGCGCGCCGAGGCAAGTTTCAGCCGCTGACGGCTCTCAAACTGCATGGACACGCTCTCCCCCACGAATTTGAAGGAGGGCTCGGTGAGGGAAAGACCGGTCTTCTCCTCCAGCTTTTGCCGCAGGGAGCGTCCGCCGCCCGGAATAGTGGAAAGTGTCACGCCCGAGGCAATCATCAGCTTCTTCCGCGAGCCCCACGCACCGCATCCCACCGTCTGGATCCCTTCCCCACGGATCACCCCCGAAAAGGTCTTCCGCAATTCCTCGTCCGGCGTGAGACTGCCGTCGTCGGCAGCCGACTCCCGCAATAGCTCGGCAAGTGCCTGATAGTCCAGCGCAAACAGCTCCGACCGATCCCGCAGGACGGTATTTTCGATGTGCTCCGCCACGCGCACGCTGATATCCGCCAAAATCTCGTCAATTTTCTTGCAACGCTCCAAAAAGTAGGGGGGCAAAGCGGCCCGCTCGGGCATTCCCCGACGCGGGATCTCTTCTGCCAGCTTGCCAAGCGCATCCTGAGTAGACTCGTAGTCATCCTGCCAGCAGCGCTCGCTGCGGATGCACTTTTTGCAATGCCTGCGGAATACCGCTTCACACAGCTCCCGCATCTCCCCCGTGCCGGGACGGGCAAGCTCCTGAGAGAGCTTCAAAAGCGTTTTGGACAGTTCGTCAAAGGAAACCGACAGCCGTCTTAATTTAGCAGCCTCGGCGGCTTGACGGTCCGCCTCACAAGGCTCCTCGGAGGCTGCGGGGGACGGAAACAGCTCCAGCTTGCCCATCACACCCGCTCTGGCCAGGGGAAGGAACAGCAGAACGCCAAACAATAGATTGCTGAGGAACGGCAAAGCTTCCCAAAAGCCTTGCTGCCAAATTGCCAGTCCACCGCCAACTGCAAAAAAGCAGAACACTGCGCTCCCTGCGCCAAACATCCGCAGTGCTCCGGCGACGATTCCGCCTGCCGCCGGCAAGAGGGGAAAGACGCCCCCTGCCAGCCCGCAGATCAACCCGATCAGCCCTCCGCGAAGCAGACCGCCCTTCAACGCCGCCTGCATCGTGATCAGGCATCCTACAATCAAAGCGGGGGAAAGGCCGAACAAGCGGTGCCCGGACAGTGCATAGATACTGCAAAACAGCAGTGCACAAATGCCGATCTCCCTTAGCGAAATGGGCTTGTCCTTTTGCAGACCCATCCAAAACAACGCCGTCAGCGACGGTGCCGCCACCAACCCGAACAACAGGGAAACGATGCCCTCCGAATGAAACTCGTACACAACCACGTTGAACACGCCTGCCAAAAACGCAGCGAAGGTGGCTACGGCCACGCGCAGACCGAGTGGCTCGCCAAATAACGGGAGAGAGGCATCCGCTTCCTCGGTCGCTCTCATCGACAGCAGTAGTCGTGCACCCAGCACCATCGCCAAAATCACCGCATACGCAAGCCCGCCCTGCCCCGATGCCAGCGCACCTGCAACCGCACCTGCAAACACCGCCACCGTATGATTGCGCCCCATCGCCAACAGCAGCGCTACGCCGAAGGGTCGGGCGGTGAGCAGCGCAGTCGTGCTTTGAAAAATAAATCCCATTGCGCACCAAAATACCGTCATCCCCGCCTTGTTGCGCAGCCGCGAGGCCTCCTCCTCACTAAGCAGTTCAGCCGGTCTGCCTATCAATGCCTCCACCGTTTGATCCGCCTTATGCTGGAGTTTTTCCAATTTTTCCTTTGTTTTTGCTCGAATATCCATTTTCTGCTCCTTTTTCAATGCTTGTCCGATTGTCCGATCATCCATATTATAATCATGCGTTCGCCGAAAAACAGTCGAATGACGCAGTCGAATGCCTGCTATTTTTGGCATCCACAGCAGATTGGAGCAGCGCTTCGTCGCAAGGTGCCGATTCCCGTGATATTTTGCGAGCGGAAAATTCCAAAATGACGACAAAAATAAAAAACAATCCCGAGACAGAGGTCTCGGGATTGTTTTGGATGCATACCAATTATTCAGCAACTTCCTCGGTAGGAACTTCTTCGCAAACGTCGCAAGCTACGTCGCACTCGCAAGCGCAACCCTCAGCAGCTTCCTTTGCAGCCTTCTTGGCAGCTCTCTTCTCAGCGATCTTTTCCTTGGTCGTCTTTACCTTAGCAGCGATCTTCTCCTTATTTTTAACCAGAACGAGGATCACAGCAATCAGAGCGGCCAAAGAAACGACCAGAATCGCAATTTTCAGAATCAGCTTTCCCATATCGGTTCTCCTTTACTAATTGTAGTACTATTATTGTACCGAACTTATGTGAAAAAGTCAATATATTTTCAAAAAAAACTTGCAAAAATCGACGGATTGCAGTATAATATTTACAAACTTCATATAAAGGAATGATCTTATGAATCTCAGCGGACTGAAAATCAATTTTTTGGGCGACAGCATCACTGAAGGCGTGGGCGTTTCTTGCAGCGAACACATTTTTCTCAACCTGTTGGCGGCTGAATACGGCTTTACCGCTCGCAATTACGGTGTCAGCGGTTCCCGCATTGCCAATCAGTTAAACCCCGGCAACCCGGACGATCGCATGGAGCGTTGCTTCGTCAAGCGCGTGCATGACATGGATCCCGATGCAGACGTGATCATCGTATTCGGCGGCACCAACGACTTCGGCCACGGCGACGCACCTCTGGGCACTCCTGAGGACCGCACCATGAATACCTATTACGGTGCTTGTCACTGCCTGTGCAGCGATCTGATCGCCAAATACCCTAATGCAGAAATCGTCATCATGACGCCTCTTCACCGCACCAACGAAATGAATCCCCGCGGCGACGGATGGAAAGCACGGGACTATGGCGTTTTGTCTACCTATGTAGACATTTTGAAAGAGGTCGCAACCGAATATTCCCTGCCGATTCTGGATCTGTGGAGCGTATCCGGCATCCAGCCCCGCATCGAAGCACATCGGATCGCTTATATGCCCGACGGTCTGCACCCTTGCGACGCGGGTCATCGTCGCATCGCCAATCGACTAGCAGCGTTTTTACAGAATCTGTAAGCGTAAGTTGAATAACCAAACCGTCCAGTCTGCATATACTGCAGATAGGGCGGTTTATTTTGCGCCCGATAACAACGGTTTGCATCATACAAACAGAATGGAGCTGCTATGTGTTCAATCGCCGCCATCTATCGCACCTCGTTCCGCCTAACAACCTCCGCCGAGGAGGATCTTGCCATCATCCGTCGAATGAATCGCACACTCGCCCATCGCGGGCCGGATGACAGCGGTATATATCGGGACGGCACCGTTTGCCTTGCCCACAACCGCCTTGCGGTAATGGATCCCTCCGGCGGGAAACAGCCGATGTCTGTTGTCTATTGCGGTAGAAGATATACGATTGTTTATAACGGAGAGATATATAACACAGACGAGTTAAAGCGCGATCTATGCGCGAAAGGTGCAGAGTTTTCAACAGAATGTGACACCGAAGCAGTCCTGTGGAGCTACGTTTTCTACGGAAAGGAATGCCCGACCCGTCTTAACGGCATATTCGCCTTCCTGATTTATGATCACACCGAAAAAACGCTGTTCGCAGCGCGTGACCGCCTGGGTGTCAAGCCGTTTTACTACGCACGCTCCGGCGGAGAATGGTATTTCGCCTCCGAACCCAAGGCATTGCTGGCGCATCCAAGGGTGCGACCCACTGTAGATCGAACCGGGCTTTGGGAACTGCTGTTCCTGTCGCCCGTCACAACTTAGGAATCGGCAATATTTCGGCACATTCGTGCATTGAGAGCGGGTGAACGGATGATGCTTTCGTCCGATTGCGTTCAGTTTGATTTTTACTGGAGTTTAACTGCAAGCGCATGCACCGACGACCTGGCTACAGCCACCGCCCACGTCCGGTATTTGCTGCACGACGCCGTCCGCCGACAGCTGCGCAGTGACGTGCCGCTGTGCACCTTTTTATCGGGCGGTCTGGATTCATCCGTGCTCACCGCCATCGCAGCCCGAACCTTGGCAGACGAAGGGAAAACGCTGTCCACCTATTCCTTCGAATACGAAGGAAACGCCGAAAACTTCCAAGCCAGCCTGTTTCAGCCCCAAGGAGACGATCTCTACGCCCGACGGCTGGCTGCAGATCTGGAAACCGACCACACCGTGCTGATCGCACCTACCCAAGCAGTCGCCGACCTGCTGGAGGAAGCAGCGATCTACCGTGATCTGCCAGGGCAGGCTGATATTGACTCATCGCTGCTGTGGTATTGCCGCAGAGTCAAGCAACGACACACGGTCGCTATTTCCGGTGAATGCTCCGATGAGATCTTTGGCGGCTATCCATGGTTTTACCGTCCCGAAATGCTTAGCCGAGACTTTTTTCCATGGCTGCACGATCCACGTGCGCGAATTAAGCTGTTCCGTACCGACGTTGTGCGCCCCGAGGAAGGATTTGCGTATCTTTCCCGCCATTATCGCAGTTTTCTTGCAGGTTGTCCCGTTATGGAAGGGGAATCCGACGAGGATCGCCGTGCAAGGCTCGCCACCTGTCTGTCGGTGCGCTATTTTATGCAAAATCTGCTCTCCCGCAAGGATCGCATGAGTATGGCAACAGCCCTGGAGGTACGCGTCCCGTTTGCAGATCACCGTATACTGGAGTATCTTTACAATCTTCCGTGGCAATACAAATTCCGTAACGGCGTAGAAAAATCCCTCCTACGGGATGCCGCAGAAGGGTTGTTGCCCGATTATATCCTCCATCGCAAGAAATCACCTTATCCCAAGACTCACAATCCTGCATACGAGCAAATCATCCGTGCAAAGCTCGTCGAAAAGCTACAGGAAGACTCACTATTTACGGCACTCATTGATCGCAAAGCCGTGCAGGCTTTCATGGACGGGGAAAGCACCACCTGGTTTGGCCAGCTGATGGCACGTCCGCAGATGATCGCATGGCTGCTGCAGCTTTCTGCCTGGCTTCAGCATTATCCTGTTGAAATATCTCTATAAATGCAAAAAGAACCTTCCACAGCGAAGGTTCTTTTTGAATCGTTATTTCTTGATCACGGACACGCCCAGATACTTCTGCAGTACCTCGGGAACGTTTACCGATCCGTCGGCATTTTGGTTCTGTTCCACCAGCGCGGGCAGGATACGGGAGGTCGCCAGACCCGAGCCGTTGAGGGTGTGCAGATACTGGATGGATCCATCTGCACGCTTGACGCGCATCATACCGCGCCTTGCCTGGTAATCGCGGGCATTGGAAACCGAGGAAACCTCCTTATATCCGTTCATGGAAGGAATATTGATCTCGATATCGTAGGTTCTCGCCATCGACGCAGAGCAATCCTCAGCAGCCAGCTTCACGGTGCGGAAGTGGAAGCCCAGACCCTTGACCAGGTTTTCTGCCTTGGTCACCAGCTCGTCAAATGCCTCGTCAGACTTCTCGGGCAGGGTAAACTGGAACATTTCCACCTTGTTGAACTGATGTCCGCGCACCATTCCGCGCTCGTCGGAGCGATAGGAGCCCGCTTCGCGGCGGAAGCAGGGGGTGTAAGAGACCAATTTCTTAGGCAGATCAGCCTCGGTGAGGATCTCGCCACGATACAGCGATGCCAGTGCAGCCTCTGCAGTGGGGAGCATATAGTGCATACGGTTATCGGTAGGATTCTCGATCTTATAGACCTCATCAGCAAACTTGGGGAACTGACCGGCAGTCAGACCGCATTCATATTCCAGCATGTGAGGGGGCAGAATCAACTCATAGCCATCAGCAAGGTGCGTATCAATAAAGTAGTTGAGCAGTGCCCACTCCAGTCTTGCACCCATTCCGCGATAGATCCAGAAACCGGATCCTGCCAGCTTGGTGCCACGCTCGTAATCGATCAGTCCGAGCCCGTTGCAAAGATCAACGTGGTTTTTAGGCTCAAAATCAAACTGCTTCGGCTCGCCGTAGTAGCGCAGGGGCTCGTTGTTTTCTTTTCCGCCCGCCAACAGATCGTCATCCGGCAGGTTAGGAAGTCCCAGCATCACACCGGTGAGCTGCATTTCCACTTCTTTGAGCTTTGCCGCGCCGGCATCGATTTCCACGGAAATCTCCTTCATCCGCGCAAAAATCTCGGTGGTGTCTTTCTTTTCCTTCTTCAGCATAGGAATTTGCTTGGAAGCCTTATTTTTTTCTGCCTTCAGCGCCTCGGTGGTGCCGATCAGGGATCGGCGTTCTCCGTCCAGCTTCAGAATGAGCTCGATGTCCTCACGGGCATCTTTGCCTTTTTTCGCAAGCCGAGCGATAACTTCATCCGGCTTTTCGATAATGTATTTGATATCCAGCATTGTAACTTACCTCAGTCTTTCATAATTTCTTCGCCGCAGAGCAAATAGAGCAGCTTTTGCAGGTCGTCATTGTCGCTGTATTCCAGCTCCAACCGTTTTACTCTTGCGCCTTCTACGATTTTCACTTTTCTGCCAAGCAGCCCGCGGACTTTTTTCTCCAGTTCCGCCGTATAATTCACAGCGGTTTCCGATTTAGCCACAGTATCTGCTGCTTTTTCGGCACGCGCATTCATTCTGCGCACCAATTCCTCCGTTGCGCGAACAGAATAGCCCTTATCCACCACAGTCGCTGCGCCCACTTCAATATCCGAGCGATACTTCAGCCCCAGCAGTGCACGTGCGTGGCCTGCAGAGATCTGATCCTCGGATACCATTTTCAGCACAGAATCCGGGAGATCCAACAGTCGCAGAGAGTTGGTAATCGTACTGCGGGATTTACCCACACGGGAAGCGACCGTCTCCTGCGTCAAATTATACTCCTCCAGGAGCGCCTTGTACGCCAGCGATTCTTCCACAGCATTCAGATTTTCTCTCTGAATGTTCTCAATCAACGAAAGCTCGTCTGTTTTTTGATCGTCCGCTTCGATCACAACCACCGGAACCTCATTTAGCCCCGCCATTTTAGATGCTCTCCAGCGTCTTTCGCCTGCAATGATCTCGTACAGATCGCCCATTCCGCGACGCACGATGATGGGCTGGATCAATCCGTGTGTTGCAATTGAGTCTGCCAGCTGAGAGAGTGCTTCACTATCGAAATTCTTTCGGGGTTGCCCCGCTCTCGGCTGCAGTTCCGATATGCGCAGCTTGTGCACGTCGGCATTATTTTCGACCTCTGCATCATCGTAGAAGATCGAACTCAAGCCTCGACCGAGGCCGCTTTGCTTAGCCATATGCGTTTATTCCTCCATTCATATTCTTTGCAGCAGCTCGTCAGCCACCTTCGTGTACGCAACTGCTCCTTTGGATGATTTGTCGTAATACATGATCGGCATTCCGTAGCTGGGAGCCTCACTCAGACGCACGTTTCTTACAATCGTAGTCTCAAACAATTTGTCTTTATAGAACTTTTCCAGCTCCGCGCGCACCTGCATGGTCAGGTTGAGCCGTCGATCATACATCGTCATTAAAATGCCGACAACCTCAAGATTCGGATTGTAGCGTTTCTTTACCTGTCTGACCGTCAGCATTAACTGCGACAATCCCTCCAACGCGTAATACTCACAAACCATCGGAATCACGACGCCATCCGCAGCCGTCAGCGCACTAACCGTAAGAATGCCCAGCGAAGGAGGGCAATCAATCATAATGTAATCAAACTCGTCCTTGAGCTCAGCCAATCTTTGAGAGAGAATGAACTCCCGCTTCTCCATCGACACCAGCTCGTATTCTGCACCGGCAAGTCCGATATTCGTGGGCATTACCCACAAATTATCAAATTTTGTCATCAACATTGCGTCCGAAGCCTTAGCGTTTCCAATCAAAACATCATACGTAGTTTTTTGACCGCCTTTTTTCGACACGCCAACTCCACTTGTTGCGTTGCCCTGCGGGTCAAGGTCGCACAGCAGCACCTTTTTTCCTCGCTTCGCAATCGCAGCAGCAATATTCACAGCCGACGTCGTTTTACCGATTCCGCCTTTTTGGTTAGAAAATGCGATGATTTTACCCATAATCTACTCCTTATTCCGCCGCTATCTCCTCACGGCATCGTAACTGATATTATATCATCTTTTTTCTCATTCGTCAATACATAATTCGAGCTTTTCTGCATTTTCGTTATAATTCATCGCTTCGTCCCATGACGTTTCACGTGAAACG
>JAFTKV010000186.1 GCA_017453085.1 Clostridia bacterium | reverse complement strand
TCTGGAAAAGCTTCCGCTGTTCACCCCCGACGGCACGCCTCTTGCCTGATTCGGGAAGCACCGATTGATCGGTACAATATTCATTCGTATCTTATTATGAAAGGATAATACATATGAGAAAGAAAATTACAGCCCTGATGCTTGCTTTTGGACTGTGTGCCACCTCCGCTCTGATGCTGGCATCCTGTGCAGAAGACAACACCACTTCGAACACGACTCCTCCTACCAATACCACCGAACCCGGCGAGACCAAGTACAGCTTGTCTGATCTGCCCAAGGTGGATATGGGTGGCGCCGTCATCAACTTCGCGGTTTCCGAAACCGACGCTCACGCCGGTGACACGTTCCACGAGCGTTCCATCCTGCCCCCCGATGAGGACAGCGAGGACACGGTTGACATTGCGATCTTCGCCCGTATCGAGAAGATCAAGAGCTACTTCAACTGCGACATCGACCTGGTGTTCTCCACCGACAACAACCTGAGTGCTACCATCGGCTCTCAGCTGATTGCAGGCACCGCCGACTACGACATCCTGGGCGCACGTCAGTACGACGACGTTCAGCTGGCTCTGGACGGCTGTGTATACGACCTGAGCATGCTGGAGGTTGACTTCCCCCAAGCAGCCGGCTATCTGAACCTGGACGCTCCTTACTGGGCAAAGGGATACAACGACGCTCTGCAGATCGGTAACGGCCGTTACTGGGTTACCGGTGACCTGTGCCTGCGTTATTCCGGCGGCTACTACTGCTACTTCGTGAACCATACTCTGTACAACGAGTACCTGGGCACTGAGTACGGTAACATTTACGACATCGTTCGTAACGGCGAGTGGACTCTGGATAAGCTGACCACCATGACCGAGGGTATCTGGAACGATACCGACGGCGATGACAAGACCTCCGACGGCGATATGCTGGCAATTGCACAGCCCGTATGGGATAACACCAACGGTCTGTCCATTTCCGCAGGCGTTCAGTACAGCTACCGTCATGAGGACGGTACCATTCAGCTGACCATGGTCAGAGGCAACGGCCAGCTGGAAGGCTTTATGACCAAGTTCTACAACCTGCTGCAGAAGAACGGCGTATACAACTACGGCGGCGAATACAACAAGGCTATGATGAAGCTGGTTGCAAACGAAGCAGTCTTCGCATCCGGTCGTCTGAACCAGGCTGAGCTGTATCTGCAGGAGATGGAAGATAACTACGGTATCATTCCTAACCCCAAGCTCTCCACTGAGCAGTCCTTCTACGTATCCTCCATCCACGACGGCGTTCAGCTGTACGGCATCAACAACGGTTCCGAGCAGATCCCCGAGGCTGCCCTGATTCTGGATGCTATGGAGCTGGAGTCCCGTAACTCCGTTCGTCCCGTATACTTCGACTCTGCCGTTAAGATCAAGTACTCCCGCGGTAGTGACGACGCTGACATGATCAACCTGATGGACGCAAGCATCTACTCCGACTTCGTATACGTATGGCAGTTCTCTCAGGAAATGAACGGCATGGGCGACTGGCTGAGAAATGCTGTTAAGTCCAAGAACGGCTACAACTCCATCACCCGTGTAGAGGGCACCTGGAAGTCCGGTCTGGAAGACATCCTGGATGAGATCGCTAAGTTGGAGAACGCTTCCGCAGCGTAAATTCCGCTGATCCTACCATGATCCAATCATACAAAAACCGAGAGGCTTGCCTCTCGGTTTTTTGGGGTGAAAAATTTTTTTGAAAAAATTCGAAAAAACTATTGACAAATGGAAAGAGATGTGGTATCATACTTAGGCACGAAATGCGGGTGTTGTTCAATGGTAGAATTCCAGCCTTCCAAGCTGGCTGCGTGGGTTCGATTCCCATCACCCGCTCCAACATTTTTCAGCACACGCTGAAAAATCTGCTTCCGTAGCTCAGCTGGATAGAGCAACTGCCTTCTAAGCAGTAGGTCGGGGGTTCGAGTCCCTCCGGGGGCGCCAATTCAATAAATCGCGTTACATTTGCTTTCCTATATATGGTGGGCGTAGCTCAGTTGGTTAGAGCGCCAGGTTGTGGCCCTGGAGGTCGTGGGTTCGACTCCCATCGCTCACCCCAAACAGCAAATGTGCGCTGTTTATATAGCCTTCCCAATCGGGGAGGCATTTTTTGATTTCAAAAATCCGACGAAGGTCGGGCTTTTTTTATTTTGCCCGTATGATTTCCCGACGGTTGGTAAAACTATTGCAAACGAACGATCTTGGAAAGGATGATCCTATGAACAAACAATCACAACTGAGCCAGCTGCCCTCGCCGGCGGACGGCAAGCCGGTGCCCCTGTCCACGCTGCCCGATCCCGCGTTTGCAGAGGGAATGCTGGGGGATGGTATCGCCATCGCACCCGCAGGCGGCAGATTTTGCAGTCCCTGCAACGGAATCGTGGTGGGCGTTGCCGAGACGCTCCACGCCTACAATCTGCTGAGCGACGATGGTCTGGAGCTGCTTTTACACATCGGCATCGACACCGTGGAGCTGGGTGGGGAAGGCTTTCGTGCCGCGGTGAAGGAGAGAGATCGGGTGCAGGTCGGTGATCTGCTGGCAGAGGTGGATCTGGAGCTGATCCGCTCCCGCGGGTACAGCACGCTGACTCCTCTCATCGTCACCAATACGGAGGTGCTGGCATCGCTGAAGGGCGTGCAGGGAACCGTCCGTTGCGGAAAAGACCCGATTCTGCGATACGAGCTGGGAAAAACATCAGGAAACGAGTGAAAAATATGAGTAAAACGAAAGAAAAAAAGGGCGGCGGTCTGTTCGGCGTCCTGCAAAGAGTAGGACGGTCCTTCATGCTGCCCATAGCACTGCTCCCCATCGCGGGACTGCTGCTGGGCATCGGTTCGTCCTTTACCAACCCCGCGATGATCTCTGCATACGGTCTGGAAAAGCTGCTGGGCGAGGGCACGATCCTGCGGTTTATCCTCACCATTATGAGCGAGACGGGCAATATCATCTTCGGCAATCTGCCCATTATCTTTGCGATGGGCGTTGCGCTGGGCATGGCGGAAAACGAAAAGGCCACCGCTACGCTGTCGGCGGCCATCGCATTCTTCGTGATGCACCAGACCATCTCCACCCTCCTGCGCCTGACGGGCGGTCTGGAGGGCGAGGACGTGCTGGAGGGCACTATCGCCTCGGTGGTGGGCATCCGCTCGCTGGAAATGGGCGTGTTTGGCGGTATCATCGTGGGACTTGGCGTAGCATGGCTGCACAATCGCTTCTACAAGATCCGCCTGCCCAGCGTGTTGTCCTTCTTCGGCGGCGTGCGATTCGTGCCTATTATCTCCACGCTGGCCTATATCGTAGTGGGAGCGATCATGTTCTTCCTCTGGCCTCTGATCCAGAAGGCGATCTTCTCGCTGGGCGATTTCGTGCTGGAAAGCGGCTACGCGGGCACATTTATCTACGGCGTCATCGAGCGTGCGCTGATTCCATTCGGTCTGCATCACGTGTTCTATCTCCCCTTCTGGCAGACGGGGCTCGGCGGCTCGGCGGTGATCGACGGCGTGCTGGTCTCGGGTGCGCAGAACATCTTCTTTGCGGAGCTGGCATCGCCGAGCACCGAGGTGTTCAGCGTATCGGCAACCCGCTTTATGAGCGGTAAGTTCCCGCTGATGATCTTCGGCCTGCCCGGTGCGGCACTGGCAATGTACTCGGCGGCAAAGCCCGAAAAGCGAAAGATCGCAGGCGGCCTTCTGCTGTCGGCGGCGCTGACCTCTATGCTCACCGGTATCACCGAGCCGAGTGAGTTCACCTTCCTGTTCGTGGCACCGCTGCTCTACGTGATCCACTGCATCTTTGCAGGTGCGGCGTATATGCTGATGCACCTGTTTGACGTAGGCGTGGGTATGACCTTCTCCGGCGGCTTCATCGACCTGACCCTGTTTGGCATCCTGCAGGGCAATGGTAAGACCAACTGGATCTGGGTGGTCATCGTGGGACTTGCTTATTTTGCGGTGTACTATCTTCTGTTCCTGTTCCTGATCAAGAAGCGGAACTATATGACCCCCGGCAGGGAAGAGGAGAGCGAAACCAAGCTCTATACCCGTGCCGACTACAATGAGAAAAAGTCGGCAGCTGTGGCAGGTGAAATTCCCGTGGACGTTGCCTCCGCTGCGGCAGGAGAAGCCGGAGGCGCCGTCTCCGACGGCTCCTTCAATGGTGCAGTTTCGGACGGAATGCCCGATGAGGAGGACTCTCTTCCTGCGATGATCGTCCGTGGGCTGGGCGGCAAGGAGAACATCCGCAATCTGGATTCCTGCGCTACCCGACTGCGCGTGACGGTGGTGGATCCCGCCAAGGTCAACGACGGTCTGCTCCGTTCCACCGGCGCCTCGGGCGTGATCCGCAGAGGAGACGGCGTGCAGATCATCTACGGCCCCCGTGTGACCGTGATCAAGAGCGAAGTGGAAGAATATTTGAATTGATTATCCTTGGAGACCCCTTCTTGAAAGAAGGGGTCTCCAAACCTCTACCAAGAACTTCTGAAAAAGCCCGACGAATACTCGTCGGGCTGGGTGACCTTGTCGTAGGGCGGGGGCTTGCTCCCGCCCTACGAGATCGGTGGGATCGGTTGGCGGATCGAGGAAAGAGTGGCTGTGTCACTCTTTGGGTTTCATCGGACGTTTGATCATGCTCTTTCCACAATAGCCGCATCGGTCGGGGATGTGTGCTCCCAGTGCCAGATGATCGAATCCGTAGAGGGCGTCTGCATCGCTGTGCACCTCTGGGGTGGCACTGTAATGGTTGCCGCAGTTGACGCAGACGATGGGTGCGTTGTCGTCCAACAGGTACATAAAATCGGTGCAGGCGTAGTGTCGGATGCGGCTGCCTTTTCCGAAGGGCGTGGTGCCCTTTACCAAATATTCGTAGTCAAACTCCCGACCGCTGTCCTCGCGAATCTTCAGCTTGGCTACCGTGTAGCGGTGAGCGCGGCGGTCGAGCCCGATTTTCGTCTTGGTTCGGAACTCCATTTCCAGCACTTCGCCCTCGAAGGAGCGGTCGGACAGTCGATCCCATACCTTGAAGGCGGCGGCGGGCGCCATGCATACCAGCCCGAACAGGATGGATGCACCAAACATTCGGGAGGGGGTGTCGTGGAAGCGCCAAAGGGCGTAGCCCTCCAGAACGGCGAACGCGATTCCCGAAAGCACGGCCACTACCTTGGCGGGGATCAGCCGACGGTTCACCATCCTCTGCAGATCGGCGCACTCGGGCGGGATCTGCGGGCGGGGCGATTTGGGCAAGCGTCCCTTCGCTACGATTTCGGAGGGGCGCATCGCCGTTATCTTGGGAACGGAGGTGGTTGTGGTTGCTTCTCCCTCGGCGGGGGGAGCCTCCTTCTCCGCCTCCTTCTCATCTGCCTCCAGGCGGCGGGCGGCATTGGAGAGGGTAGCATTGCGCCAGTTGCGGAAGGGATCGGGATCGGCGAAGCTGCGCTGATTGTTTTGATAAATCGGCACCTCAGGGATGTCCTGCTTCGCCGATTCCGCCATGGTCTTGGCGCGATCCTTCTGCCGCTTCTTGGCGCCTGCCCCTTCGCCGGTAAGGATCGCGATCAGACACAGCAGATCGAATGCCACCAGTAAGCCGTAGTAGAGGGAGAGGGGGGCTTCTGACCAGTCCTGCCAGTTGTATTCCCGGTCGCCCCAATGGATGGCTTGGATAAAGTAATCTACCGGTCCGGTGACGTAGAAGGCGAAGCGCATTGGATAAGCAATGATCGCTTGCAATGCAAACATCAGCGCGGCAGGGATGAACACGGTATCATTACGGAACTCTTTTTGTTCATATCCGATCTTTTGGGAAGAGAAAAAGAGCCATAAGAGAGAGCCCACAGTCAGCGCCACGGCGTTGACCAGCCGGGTCTGCAGGAGGGATGCCTCGGAAACAATCAAATGGAAAACGAGCGAGACGACAAATTCCGTCAGCAAGCCGATCCACAGCGCGGCGATCAGGTTTAGCAGGTAGATGCCAGATTTGGATAAGACTGATTTCATCGGTTTGTCTCCTTGTGAGCATCAATTTGAATCAGCGGGTGATGGCAGAATACGCAACGCTCCGAGCCTTCGGGGGATCTGCCGCGGCAGAGAAGGCAGGTAGTGGGAAGTGCCTCTATCTGCAGATGGAGAGGGCAGCCCCGAAAATGGATCAGCTCGTCGCCCTCCTTCCACGGAGGAGGGGCATAGGGGTCGGGGAGGGGGAGATCCAGCGTCAGAAACTTGCCGACCTCCCGTTCAATCACCAACTGAACGCATGGCATGTAGATGGGATCCTCTCTGTTGCGGGTTGCGTGGGCTTTGAGTTGATCGTAGACGTGACAAGACCGCACCACGCCCCGATAGGAGCGATCCTTCAGCCTTTTATGCAGCTTCAGAAGGAAGATGGGGAGGATCACCGCTGCCAGCAGAACGGTAGGGGCTACTACCATGCTGTCGGGGTCAAGGATGGGGACGATCACCCATATACTCACTGCGGCAAGCAGCACCAGCCAGATCCCGTAGATAACAAAGGGAAGGGCAAAGCGGCGACGCAGCTTCTTGCGCACGTCGGGATAGTGGCGAAGTATGTGAGAGGGTGTGGGGGAGGTCATAGTTGTTCTCCATAAAATGGGCTCTGTCAGCGGTCGATGCTGCCCCGATCCAGCGCGCCGAGAAAGCCGCTGGCGGTGTAGACCTTGTAGCCGTCTACCACGTCGCCGTTATCCAGCAGAGCTTTTTTGCCGTTCTCGCTGCGGTAGATCTGCTTAGGGACGGGGTTGACGATGAGGATCTTCTGATCCTCCGATTCGAAGCTGAAATCGAACCTGGTCACACGGGTGAAGAAGGTGATGCGGGCGAAGCGGAAGGGATGCAGGAACGAGCCGCGGCCCCCGGAACGGAGTACCATCGGTGCATTTCTTCGAACGGCACCGATCAGCCTGCAGGCGTAGCGTTTGCCGCTCACCGTCAATACAAAGCTCTCGTGGTCGGTGGTCTGAAAGATGGAACGGTAGGGCCGGTCGATGTCAGAGAGAGGGATCTCCTTTTGTCGGCAGGTTTCCTTCAGCTTTTGCAGGAAGGAGCGGCGTTTGAGGATTGCGCGGATGGGGCGCCAGATGCGGGGGACGATCAGCAGACAGACGATGACGAAAATAGTGAACGGCGCAAACAGTAGCTCTTGCAGCAGCGGAAGCATGGAGATCAGCAGTGGCAGGACGTTGCACAGTACCAACGAGCCGCCAAAATAAATAGCGGTCATCCGAGCCATTTCACGATCGGATTCGTTGAGCAGCTTCTTTTTCTTGCTCTCTGCGGATGCGGGTTGATCTTCGGTAGCCAACCATCGATCCATAGCGGTAAGGCGCGCCTTCAACGAGATTACAAACAATATGGGCAGCAGCAGAGCGGGGAACCAGAAGCGAGCGGTGGGATCCTGTGCCGCACCGGGGATCAGATCCAGCAGGTGCATGGCGTACGAGCCTACGGGAAATGCAAAATGCAGAAGAGCAAAGACTGCTGTCCCCACCCAAAGTCCGGGCTGCGTCAGAAAGAATTTTAGCCGTTGGGTCAATGTTTTGGGGCGTTTTTCAAGGCTGAAAAGCGTCTCCCTCAGAGGTGCGTTGTGAACGGTAATATGGCGCACACCCGAATAAAAGGATAAGACCATTACCACAGCACAGAGCACGCCGATCTGCTTGGCGACCTCCGGGTTTATCTCGAAGTCGTACAAATAATACTTGCCGTAGATATAGGCAATCTCGGGGATCAGATACAAAAACAGTACGGTCAGAAAGTGGTCGAGGACGTGGTAGGCGCGCTTGAGCAGTTGCAGGGGTGTCATAAAAAACCTCCTTGGTCAGCAGTCGATCAGGTGTAATGACCGTTGGATCGGTTGTAGGCAACGGCCAGCTCGTTGGCGGTGGTAAATACCTTGTGGATGGCAACCCAACTCAGGATGCCCAGGCAGAAGTATGCGCCGATGAACAGCAGCATCAGATTGGACGTGGTCTGCTCCACTCTGACACCCAGCTCCTTGGCGGTGCTTCTCATGCGGTCGTGCATATTGCACCACCAGATCATGGAGTAGATGCCGCAGGTCAGCACGCTCAATATACACAGAACGAGCAGGTCGGGGGTGTGCTTGTTGTCGTTCATACACATGATGTTTACGTCCTTGCGAAGCTTGTGCAAGTACCAGATGCCGTAGATGCCAAGGGTGATGATGGACAGAAAAATATACGGCCAGATGCTTCTGTCGGTTTTGATTCTTTCTTGCATGATACTGTCTCCTATACGGTTGCTTGGTTGGGGAGCTTCCCCGACGCGGGGGCATCGGGGAAGCGGGAGAGGGAATTATTCAGCGGAATTTGCCTGCTGTTTGGCGATGTCCAGGATGGTCATAAAGTCCTCTTGGGAGACCCATGTCTCGGGGAGCTTGCCGTCCCAGCCCTGGATGTAGAAGTACTGCAGCAGCTCCTCGGTCATGGACTCGGAAAGCAGCTTATTGGCGGCAGCCTCCTGCTCCTTGCGGTACTTTTCGGCGTCTGCTGCGATCTTGGTGACCTCAGCCTCGGCGTTTGCCTTGGTCTTGGCTACCTCAGCCTCAGCCTCTGCGGCGATCTTGGCAGCGTCAGCCTTTGCCTGTGCTTCGATCTTGGCACGCTCGGCGGCCTTTTCGGCCTCCATGTTGGCCTGCTCCTGCTCGGTCTCGGCCTTCAGCTTGTTCTGTGCGGCAACCTGCTTGGCCTCAACGGCTGCGGTGAAGGCGTCGGTGAAGTCGATGTTCTCGATGGATGCAGACACCAGTTCGATGTTGTAGGATGCCAGATCGGTGACCAGAGATTGATAGATCTCGTCGGACAGCTTCTGACGGCTGTCGATCAGCGACTCTGCGTCGTACTGGGCAACCTGCTTCTTCACGGCCTCCTGGATGCGGGGATCCATAACGGTTTTGAAATAATCGGTGCCGATGGACTTGTAGATGTTCTGGGCGTTGGACTTCTCGATCTGATAGTTGACGGCGTAGACCACGTCCACCTCCTGGATATCGGAGGAGAAGCAGGTGAGGGTCAGCGTGGACTTCTGGTTACGGTTGTCCATGTTGACGACCTTCTGCCAGGGGAGCTTGAAGTGCATGCCGGATTCCAGCGTTTGATCCTCTACCTTACCGAAGGTGGTGAGGATGCCGGTGTGACCGGTGGGCACCTCTGCAAAGCAGTTGAAGCCGAGAACGATCAGCAGGATGGCTGCAACGCCGATGGCAACCAGCGTGATGATTCTCTTAGGGGTGAATTTTGCGCCGTTGGCACTGTAACGATATGTACTCATTTTGAAGTACCTCCTTTTGTGATGATTCTATTATCGCACACAATCAAGTGATTGTCAATAGGGTTTTGAAAATTTTTTCAAAATTTTTTATAAAATTTCGAGCGGCATTGTTTTTGTGAAATGAACAAAAAATACTGCGACTTTGCCCAATGAAGTATTGCGATTTGCCCGAATCTGTGCTATAATGAAGAAAATTCGATGAAATCATAGGAGAGAACGATGAAGAGACTGAAACAACTGCTTTGCATTTGCCTGCTGATCGCACTGTCGATCCCCCTGCTGTCATCCTGTTCGGACGCTGACGTGCAAACGCCGGA
>JAFTKV010000185.1 GCA_017453085.1 Clostridia bacterium | reverse complement strand
ATCGTAGGTGAGTCCGGCTCCGGTAAATCGGTTACCTCTAAGGCGATTCTGGGCATTCTGGCCGCAAACTCGATCATTGAGGGCGGCGAGATCATCTACGACGGTCAGGATCTTTTGAAGATCACCGAGGACGAGTTCCACAAGATTCGCGGCGACAAGATCGCTATGATCTTCCAGGACCCCATGTCCAGTCTGAACCCCATCGTCAAGATCGGCAAGCAGCTGACCGAGGCAATGGTGCTCAAGGGCAAGGCTCGTCAGAGAGAGAGCCGCACCACCTTCAATACCTATCTGAAGGCGCTCAACCGCAGAATGATCGAAGCACAGGCGCAGGGCGATTCCGCAAAAGCGGCTGAGCTGAGCCAGAAGTGCAAGCAATTTGACAAATTCGAATACAAGCATCTGGAGCTGGAGGGCGCGTATAACGACGCTCGCCAGGCTGCAGAGGAAGCAACCACCGAGATCGCTACCATTCTCTTCGAGATCGAAAAGAATGCGCTGACCGACGGCGCATACCGCATCGGTCGCGTGTGCAATCTTGCGATGAACTCGATCAATGATTGGGTCGTTGCGGCACGTGCGGAGGAGCTGGTTGCGCTGGTAAAGGGCAAGGTCGAGATTGACTCCGCTGATAAGGAGCTTCTGGCGGCCAAGCGCAATGCGCTGAAGCGAGGCACCATCGTTAAGGCCCAGAAGGGCAAGGCGTCCTTCGAGGAGACCTCCAAGGCGCTGGCGGCGATCAAGGAAATTCTGGACGAAGCACTCACTTTCGAGCAGCCCAATTTCTTCGCAATGGGTTATTATCTGACCTTCAGCGGAGAAAAGACTCTGCCTGCCTTCGCCTCTATCGCAGAGATGAATGCATATCTGCGCAAGTATCTGGATGACAGTTTCATGCTTTCCTTCATCAACGATGCAAAGCAGGGTATCGTTTACTCCGGTGACGTATGGTGCAAGGAAATGGGCGAGGCGATCGCTTGCCTGAAGGCGCACCGTTCTGCATTCGAGCAGCCCGATCTGGATAAGAAAACCGTTTATGCCGCATATAAGGCTATGGCGAAGGAGGTTATCGAGTCCATCGATCCTCTGAATACCGTTAAGGATAGCATGGTCTACACCTTCGATTCCGGCATGAAGAGCGAGTTGGAGAAATACTTGGGCGGCATTAAGAAGAATGCCAAGGAAGAGAAGCGTTACACCAAGGAAAAGACAGCTTACGACAAGCTGATTGCCAAGGGTAAGACTCCCGATGGCGAGGTCGTTCCCGCTTCCTACACCGATCTGGAGTTCGTACGCAAGACTATACTTCGTCAGATCGATCAGATGGCCGAGCATCTGGAGCAGCTGATTGCGCACAACGCAGAGCGTGATTTTGATGCTGAGACCGTCGCTATGATCGACTTCTTGAAGGCCAACGCCTCCGGTGTTGTCAATAAGGTCACCAAGCGTGTTGCCAAGGCAAGAGCGATCAAGCTGATGGAAGAGGTTGGTATCTCCGAGCCTCGTAAGAGATATAATCAGTATCCCTTCGAGTTCTCCGGCGGTATGAGACAGCGTATCGTCATTGCAATCGCGCTGGCTGCCGACCCCGACATCCTGATCTGCGACGAGCCTACTACGGCACTGGACGTTACTATCCAGTCCCGTATTCTGGAGCTGATCAACAAGCTGAAGAGAGAGAGAAACCTCTCCATTATCTTCATTACCCACGACCTGGGCGTAGTAGCGAACATGGCCGACCGCATTGCGGTTATGTATGCAGGTAAGATCGTTGAGTACGGCACTTCTGAGGACATCTTCTACCATGCCGCTCATCCTTATACCTGGGCGCTCCTCTCCTCGATGCCCGACCTGGACACCAACGAGAAGCTGGATGCTATCCCCGGCACGCCTCCCAACATGATCTATCCTCCCGTGGGCGACGCATTCGCAGCACGTAATAAGTATGCGATGAAGATCGACTTCGAGCGTCAGCCTCCTATGTTCAAGATCTCTGATACGCACCATGCCGCTACCTGGCTGCTTCACCCCGATGCACCCAAGGTAGATCCCCCCAAGACCGTAACCGACCGAATCGCCCGTATGCAGCAGAAGAGAGGTGTAAGCAATGATCAATAATCAGGAAACTCTTCTGAAGGTTGAACACCTTTGCCAATACTTCGGCTTTAACCGTGCAGTCGATGACGTCAGCTTCGAGATCAAGAAGGGCGAGGTCTTCGGTCTGGTAGGCGAGTCCGGTTGCGGTAAGACTACCACCGGTCGTTCCATTATCAAGCTGTACGATATTACCTCCGGTAATATTTACTTCAAGGGAATCCGCATTGGCGCAGGCTTTAAGTCCTACAAGGACGAGATTGCCCGCGCTAAGGCGGAGTACCAGGAAAAGATCGCAAACGGCGTTTCTCCCGAAGAAGCTGCTCAGCTGAAGCAGGATCTGAACCTGTACATTGCTGACCGCAACCGTGCAATGAAGGAAGCAGCTCGCGATCTGAAGCGTTGCGAAAAAGAGTATTCTGCAATGCAAATTGCCGAGGTGCAGAAAAAGTATGCTTCTTTGCTGGTAAGCGGCTGCTCCCGCGAGATCATGGCTGAGTATCGGAACGAAATGCGCAAGGCAAAGAAGGCAAGACTGGCCAGCCAGATCCAGATGATCTTCCAGGACCCCATTGCCTCTCTGGATCCCCGTATGACCGTTCGTGAGATCATCGCAGAAGGTCTGATCATCCGTGGCGAGCGCAACAAGAAGGTTATCGATCAGAAGGTCTTCGAGATGCTGGAGCGCGTTGGTCTGGTGCGTGAGCACGCCGACCGTTATCCGCACGAGTTCTCCGGCGGTCAGCGTCAGAGAATCGGCGTAGCCCGTGCGATCATCATGAACCCCGAGCTGATCATCGCCGACGAGCCCGTGTCTGCACTGGACGTATCCATTCAGGCACAGGTCATCAACCTGCTGAATGATCTGCGACGCGAAATGGGTCTGACGATCCTCTTCGTTGCACACGACCTTTCGGTTGTTAAGTACTTCTCTGACCGTATCGGCGTTATGTACTTTGGTAAGCTGGTTGAGCTGGCAACCTCCGACGAGCTGTTCAAGAATCCTCTTCATCCTTATACCAAGTCGCTGCTGTCTGCAATTCCTCTGCCTGACCCCATCTATGAGAAGAACAGAAAGAGAATTGCGTACGAACCTCTGGCAGAGCACGATTATTCGGTAGACAAGCCCTCCCTGCGTGAGATCGCTCCCGGACATTTCGTCAGCTGCAATGACGCAGAGTTTGCCAAGTATCAGCAGCAGCTTGCGGAATCTGCAGGATCTGAGCAATGAAGGAAAACAGCAAGCTGCGAGCGTATCTCATCAATTTAGCTGTTGCTGCGGTGATGGCAATGGTGGGAATGATGGCGTGGGATCTGACGGAACAATCCGATGCACCGACGGTAATTCGGATCCTTTCCGACTGCTTTTTCCTCCCCGGTGTACTGCTGGTGGGTGCGTCACTGATCGGATGGGTTGCTTCCAAAGGAACCTTTGATATGTTTGGCTATACCGGCCACAACTTCATCAATATGTTCAAGCGGGACTCCTATCTGAAGCACGAGAGCTATTACGATTATAAAATGAAGAAGGATGAAAAGCGCAGACCGTTCAATATCCCTCGCACGGTCGTGGGACTTGGATTTTTGGCGCTGGGCGTCATTTTCACCGTGATCTATATTTGCATAGCATAAACAACAAACACCCCGAATTCCTGGAATTACGGGGTGTTCGATTTCACAAGGGATAGGATCCGACAGCCGAAGGATACCGAATGAATAATGGAGTAATGATGACTTTTCGCATAAATCGACTGTATTATTTGAAAACAAAAGCATTTGCGAGGTATTTAGGAGTATTGCTTCTCTTTTTTGCCCTCGCAGGCGCGTGGAGCATCTATTCGAAAAAGGCAATTGGGAGCGAAACTATAGTGGCAATGCTTTTGATCATTGCGCTGTACGTTTATCTGTATCTGCGACGCTTTCCCAAACAATTTGAGGTGTCCGACGGCGAAGTGGTCCTATGGATGCGACTGAAAAAAGCGCTTCCCAGTGGCGTGCATATCAATCATACCAATTGGTATTATAAGAAGCTGTTTATGACCGTATGCCGTGTTCAGCGGATTGAGTTTTCCTTCGCGGAAGATCGCTCGGTGGGCACTGTACGGTTGTACGGGGAGATCCGTACGCAGACGAAATCGGGTGAGTATGTGGATCCTATCGATCCCCCATCCTACATAGAGCTTGCGGGGATCCGTTCTTTTCCCCATGCGCGTGCTTGCCTGATGCAGGCGTTTCCGCAAGCAGAATATCGAACCCTTTAACCAAACCCTCCTTACTCAATCATGAAGTGATCGAGTAGGGAGGGTTGATGTTAAATGAGGATTGCCAGCAACATGGCGATGAGAATTGCAGGAAGGAAGTTTGCAACCTTGATCTTGGTGATGCCCATCAGGTTCAGACCAATGACTACGATCAGCAGACTGCCCACACAGTTCATCTCAGCGATCATATGGGCACTGAGGAAGGGCTCAATCAGCCCGGCACCCAGTACCAATCCGCCTTGGAAAAGGAGCACGAAGAGAGAGGAGAGCAGTACGCCTGCGCCGAAGCTGACCGAAAGAGCAATGGAGGAGACGAAATCCAGCGTTCCTTTAGTGAAATAGAGGGTGTTGTCCCCCGAAACGCCGGCGTTGATACCGCCTACGATGGTCATCGAGCCTACGCAAAACAGCAGGCCGGCACTAACGAATCCCTCGGCGATTTTCCCTTTGTGCGCTTCGCCATCCGCTGAGGTGCGGGAGAATTTGCGCTCCACCGCATCTCCCAGCCTTGCCAAATGACGGTCAATGCCGATGACCGTGCCAATCAGCACACCTAGTGCAACCGCAATAATAGGCATTACGGGATTGGCCTCTGCATCGGAGCCGGCACTGATTGCTCCGGATATGCCGATATAGATTGTGCACAGGCCGATGCCGCACATAACGGCGTCGGTGATCCGTTTGGGAAAGCCTTTTTTGAAAGCCAGACCGATCAGAGAGCCGATGATGACGGTCAAGGTGTTAAACAGTACGCCGGAATAGGGGAAGGTGAGAATTTTATCCATATAAGTCTCCTGTTAATTGAGTTCTTTCGTCAGAAGTACGTATTGGAACCGATCGATCTGCAGGGATTCGTACATTCGATCGGTTACGTTGCCTTCCTTGATTAGTGCCCCGATAGAGGAACAGCCTGCTTCACACAGCGCATTGCGCAGCTGTTGCGCGATCGCTCCACCCAGTCCGCTGGCAGAGCGGGACGCCCCCACGTACAGAACCACGCCCTCGTCGGGGTGCTTTTTGGTGCGAAGGATCTTCAGCAGCTTGCAGAGAGTGGGTCTACCGCGGGTCAGGTAGCGGTAATTGGGCAGCGCGATGGCAAACGCCATCAGCTTTCCGTCCTTATACGCCAGCTTGACCAGATCCAGATTCAGCACCTTCTCCAGCGGGGTGAACAGCTCCAGATATTGCTCCTTCGTCAGCGGCTTGAAACCGGAGAAGGAGGAGTAGAGCTCCATCATGGACTCGTACACGTCGGCGAGGCATTGACGGAAGTTCGCTTTGGTGGGGCTGACGAATTGATATCCGCGGTCGAGGTATCGCTGATGCATCCGCAAGAGGCGCGGGTCGATATCCTCCGCCAGCACCTTGCGCATATGATTGGATACGTAGCGATCCCGCACCCGATAGCCACAGGCCTCCCAAAGGGCGGCGTAATAGGGCTTGTTATAGGGCTCGCCCGTGTAGGTGGTATCAAAACGGTCGATCTTGAAGCGGTAGCCGATGTAGATCGAAGCGTCGATGGGTCCCAGCAGGGTGGTTTTGCCATCCAGACGGGCACGCTTTTCCACGGTGCGCATCATCAACCGAACGGCGTCCTCGTTGGGAAAGGCCTCGAAAAAGCCAACGTATGCCACGGGATCGTTCACGTAATAGGTGAGCAGGCATCGGCAGATCGCGCGCCCCTTGCCATCGACCGTGAGAAAGGGAGTGATCTGCAGATCGGGGCTGAGCGGATGCTTTCCCGTCAGCAGAAGCTGCTCGGCCTTGCGATCCTGGGGGCAGTCCGCCTCGTACAGACGGGAGGGCAGGGAAAGGAACTGTTTGACGCTTTTTCGATCGGCGACTTCAATGCAGGTATAGGCGTTCATAGTTTACTCCTTGAGGATGGTTACCGTGCCGTCATAGGCGTTCAGCTCCACGCGGTCGCCGGTTTGCAGGATGCGTGTGCAATCCTGCACGTTGACCACGGCAGGCTTATGCAGCTCTCGGGCGATAATGGCAGTGTGGCTGAGCAGCGAGCCCTTTTCGGCGATGATACCCGCCGCATTCTGGATAAGGAACACCCATCCGGGATCGGTTGAGCGGGTGACCAGTATTTTGCCGGTTGTGTCGATCTGCTCGTGGGCGGCGTGGATCACCAAGACCTCGCCCACCACCTTTCCCGCAGAGGAGGCGATGCCGTGGAGCTGATCCGGTCGGTTGAGCGGCACTTCGAAGGCGGAAAAAACGGGGTGATCCACGACTCGATCGGCAAACACCAGGCGGCTGAACTCCGGCAGCTGACGGTACAGTATTTCCTGCTCCTTGCGAGCGGTAATGGTGGCGCGCAGATCGTCGGCAGACAGCAGCTCGTCCATATGCAGATAGAATACGTCCCGCAGCTCGTCCAGCTGACCGTTTGCAACCAGAAATTCGCCGATCCTGCGGAAGATCCTTCGGCTGAGCCCGAAGAGGCGGCTGCGGTTCAATCGGGAGATCTCCCGATTGCGAATCCCCAGCTTGGCCTTGCGCACGTGACTGTTTCGATCCTTTGCCTCGCCGGCAGAGGAAGACGGGGACGGCAGGGGCTGTTCCAGCCGTGCGGCAACCGCCTCGTGCAGACGGTGAGGGTCGGTGCGGTAGGTTTCGGTTTCCAGCTTCAGCTCACACAGACATCGATCCCCGTAAAGGCGGATGTAGTCCTCGGCGGCGGAATAATATTGGGTAGAATTCATCCCGCAGGTCTTGGCAACGGCAACCAGCTCGTTCAATGCGGCAATCGGCTTCATGCTTTCCAGGTTTTTCACGTCTGCCAGCAGAGCCCGATTCTTCTTGCCTGCCATGGCAGTGTGGATAAAGGTGTACATATCGTTGACCAGCGTCAGATCCCAATCAGTGAGGATGCCCGTTTTGATCTGCTCGTAGATTGCCAGCAGCTCTGCGGGGGAGGTGCACTCCTCCACCTGCTGACAGTAGCTGTCAAAGTCTGCGGCAAAACGCGCGTTCAGCTGATCCATATACCTTGGTGCATGGCGAAGATAGTGGAGGAAGGAACGGAGAACGGCCAATTTGACCCTCAAAGGGACCTTGGGGCCGCAATCGGCAGGGACGGCGATGTTGGACACACCCAGCATCTCCTGCCAGATGGAAATGATCTTTTGGGAAAAGGGGAGGAGCTTCAGTACGCCGTACCAATTGCTGATGCGATAGTAGATCCGCCAGTTGGCCACGTCGGTCATATGGATCAGCGTGCCGTCCATACCGTCGGCGATCTTGGGATTCCGCGTGATCCGACCGATGAGACTGCGGAAAATGCCGTAATAGACCGAACGGACGAAATCCTGGGTCAGCGGCAGAGAAACGCCCGGATAGCTTTCCACGATGTTGCTGTTGTCCAGCACAATGGGCGGGCAGTCGGGCAGAGTAGTGATGGGGCGGGTCTGCAGGACGTAGATCTGCTCCCCCTCTACGGCAAATTCCACGTCCGCCTCATAGTTGAAGATGGCTTTGATCTTCTTTGCCACGGCAAGCAGCTCCCTGAGCAGAGTCTGGGGGAGCAGGGGAGCACCGTCCTGCCGATCGTAGGTGTACAGATCGTCGTCGGTATGGTAAAAGTAAGTGGTGGTGGGCACCTTGTCCTCTACCACGCCGCATCCCAGTCCTGCGCCTACCGTGATAACGGTCTGGTTCAGGATGCCAATGGGATTGGCGGTGAAGATCACGCCGGACAGCCGGGCGTTGACCATCTCCTGTAGAATGACCGTCATTTCGCCGCCTGCGGCGATCCCCCGTGCTGAGCGGTAGGCATCCGCCGAGTGAGCGGCAGACAATACGGTTTGTACTGCCTTGGGGACGTTTGCCCGCTCCACGTTCAGCAGAGTGGTAAATTGCCCCGCGAAGGAATCAGTGCCGCCGTCCTCCAGCGAAAAGGAAGAGCGGACGGCAAATCGCTCTGCCTTGCTGAAGGAGAGGTCGATATTGCCGCCCGCCCGAACGGCATCCTCGGTAAGGACGGTGAATGCAGGGACGTTTACCCCGTGATCCGAGAGTATTTGCAGATTTTTATGCTTCATAATGAATTCAGATCTTGCCGATGAACAGATAAACGATCACCGTCAGGATCATGATCGCCTCCTGAATGTAGGTATAGCGCTCCACCACGTCCACCAGCTTGAATCGGGTGGGATCCTTCTTGAACTGCTGAAATTGGATGGTCATAACGCCCACGTTCAGTGCCAGCAGCAATACGGACAGCTTGTTCAGATTCCATACCAGCACGAAATTGGTGGCAATATCGATCAGCGTGACCAGTAGCGCAAAATTGGTGGCCTTTTTGTAACCGAACAGCTTGCTGTAGGTGACGTATTCGGTCTCATCCTTGGGCGCACGGATCTTTCGGGTCACCTCCCAGATCAGCGCAGGGAAGTAGAGGGTGAACGCCGCCATCACGGTGGTCAGCGAAAAGGCAGGCAGGTCGTACTTGATAACGGTAAAGGAGATGATGTAGATATTCATGATCATCTGCACGGGATTGTGCGTGACCAGCGCCAGAGGAAGGGATTTTTGGATCTTGTGCTTTTGGAAGAACCAGATCGCCATCAGCGAGCCGTAGGTATAGAGGAAGAGGCAGAACAGGAAATTGTTCATGAAGAGCAGATTGAGCAGCAGGGTCACGGCGATGAGAATGGAAACGAAGATCGCCAGATCCTTCTTTTTGACTCTGCCCGAGGGGAGGGGACGGTGGGCGAACAGGCGGCAGTCCAGCTCGTAATCCTTGAAATCGTCGGCGATGCGCAGCCAGCACAGGAAGCTGAAGACCGTAAAGGCGCAGACGCACTCCTGGATGCCGATCCGAAAGGACGAAACGCCGTTATTCAGCAGAACGATGAAGTGAATCTCCAGAAAAACCATCGCGCCCAGCAATAAGCGGGACGGAATGGGATACATCTCTTTGAAATAAATATGCAGACGCTTGAGCATGGAAAACTCCTTTCTGTAATATGCGAGAGGCGGTTTACAGCCTCTTGCGAAGCTTGAACAGGCGCAGGATCAGATTGATTCCCACGTGGGTCACCGCGCCAACGGCAAGATAGAGGAAGTAGTGGCCGATCCCGAGGCCGGAGAACAGGCAGAGCAGCAGCATCACGCCGATCAGTGAGTCGATCTGATCCAGCAGGAAGAAGAGCACACCCACCAGTCCGCGGCCACCGTTTCCAGCGCCGATGCCCAGCCGCCGCTTGAGAAAGCTGTTGGGTAGCTCGAACAGGATGTAGATCAGACCCACCAACGCGCCGAAGAGGGCGTTCAGCAGCAGCGTGTTGGGATAGCGGTCGTAGAGATGGTTATACCTGTTCCAGGACAGCGCGTTGCACAGGATGCCGCACAGGATCTGAAGGAGGGTGCAGAACAGGATCATGGAGATGCCGCCGATAACGGTTTTGTTGTCTCCGAAGATGCGTTTGCCGTCCCGCAGGCATTTGCCCCGATCCAGCGGCGTTTTGTGCGCCCGATAGAAGGCGGTTTTAGTAAACAGGATATTACAGATCCCGCCCAGGATCAGCGGGGAGAGGGTCAGATAAATATTTCTAAGCAAACAGTTTCAGTCCAATCATAATCAATTCGGCGGCATAGAAGGCAATGCCCCAGCAGCAGACGGCACCGGCGGCAATATCCTTGATATCCCGGATCTTTTCGTTGTAATCTTCGGTGAGGAAGTTGCAGATCTTTTCCAGTGCGGTGTTGATACATTCTGCCGAGAAGACGCCTGCCACGGTAATTCCCCAGATCAGATGCTGTGTGACGGTAAAATGCAAAAGAATGTTCAGCGGCAGCGTGAGCAGGATGTGGATCAGATAGACCGTAAAGTTTCGCTCGGTTCGCAGGGCGAGAAGCAGTCCGATCGTTGCCCGCTTGACACCGATCAAGAAGTTTTTGTTTTTCATAACAGTTTCTCCGAAAAGGACGGATGAAGGTGGATTTGGCTTGATTATAGCATAGATGGCAGAGAATGTCAAGCCCTCGCCTCGATCGGTGCAGATGCAGGCGAAAAAGCGAACAAACTCCACCGCTTTTTTTATGGGATAACGTTTTGGCTCTTGCAAAGAGAAGTGGGATAGTATATAATAAAATTAACAAGATCATTACAAAGGATGGCAGTATAATGTCGGATTATCAAGTAACGCTCAAAAACAAGTACATTGTTGTTCCTGTGAATATGCACTCCAGGCTCAAAAAGATCAGCTTTTTTGAGGAAGGCGAGCTGATCTGGGATTTTGATGCCCACATTGACTTTGTCTCACCGCGCTTTTATACCTACGTCAACGTCGCTCATCTGCGGGGGAAGACCGTTACCCTTACCTCCGCGCCCGAGATCGATCTGCATTTCACTTTTGTGGATTCGATCCCGTCGGTGGGGTATTATAAGGAAGAATTTCGCCCGATGGTGCACTTTTCAGCCAAGATCGGCTGGATCAACGATCCCAACGGCCTGGTATATGCGGACGGAATGTACCATATGTTCTTCCAGCACAATCCTGCCGACAGTAATTGGGGCAATATGACCTGGGGACACGCCATCTCGGACAATCTGATCCATTGGCACGAGCTGGATGCCGCACTTTTGCCCGATCAGCTGGGAACGATGTTCTCGGGCAGCGGTATCGTGGATCGGAATAACGTGACGGGGCTGAAGCAGGGCGATCACGATCCTGTATTGGTTTATTTCACTGCCGCAGGCGGCAATTCCGCTTTGTCAGCAGGCAAGCCCCATACGCAGTGCATGGCGTACTCCTTGGACGGCGGCATGACCTTCCAAAAATACGCGGGCAATCCCGTGATCGGTCACATCGAGGGCGGCAACCGGGACCCGAAGGTAGTGTGGTGCGAGGAGCTGGGGTGCTATATCCTTGCTCTTTATCTGGATCGGGATGAATACGCGTTGTTCCAATCCGACGATCTCCTGCACTTTACCGAGATCCAACGGCTCCATTTGAAAGGGGACGATGAATGCCCCGATCT
>JAFTKV010000184.1 GCA_017453085.1 Clostridia bacterium | reverse complement strand
TTGCCGCTGCACTGAATATCATCAAGGAGAGACTGTCATGAGCTTTTATTCCGTAGCCCGAAAATGTCTGGGTGGATTTTTCCGTGCGTTTTACCGTGTGAAGGTCACCGGTCTGGAAAACGAACCCACGGAGGGTCCCGTCGTCGTCTGTGCCAATCACCTGTCCGATCACGACGTGATCATTCTGGGTGCCTGCATGAAGCGTCAGGTGCGCTACTTTGCCAAGGCTGAGCTGTTCAAGGTGCCCGTGCTGAAGCAGCTGGTCAAGGCGCTGGGCGCATTCCCCGTAGACCGCAAGGTGGCGACCAACGCCGCTGCATCCATCAAAAATACCCTGCAGATCCTGGAAAACGGCGAGATGGTAGGTCTGTACCCTCAGGGCACCCGCTATCCGGGCGTTGACCCTCGCACCACCGAGGTCAAGGGTGGCATCGGACTCATCGCTTACCGCTCCAAGGCGACCGTTCTGCCGGTCTGCATCTACACCAAGAGCTGGAAGATCAAGCTCTTCCGCCGCACCTACGTTACCGTAGGCAAGCCCATTCCCTTTGAGGAATTCGGCTTTGTAAACGGCAGAGGCGCAGAATATCAGAAAGCATCCGAATACGTATTCCAAAAAATCACCGATATGATCCCCGAGTCCATTCCCGATCCCCGCAAGGATCAGGCTGCAGAAGCAAATGCAGATTAAGGTCGCACGGCACGCAGGCTTTTGCTTTGGCGTACGGCGGGCGGTGGAAACGGTTCGGTCGCTGGTGGAAGAGCGGGACGGCAGGCGGATCTATACGCTGGGTAAGCTGATCCACAACCCCCACGTGGTGGAGCGGCTGGAGGCGGCCGGCGTGCAGGTGCTCACCGAGGAAAACCTGTTTTGTGTGGCATCCACAGCAAGCCAGTCAAGTCCCGTGGTCATCGTCATCCGTGCTCACGGAACGCTGCGCCCCATCATGGAGCGGCTGACGGCAATGGCGAAGGGAAACCCATTCCTGTCGGTGATCGACTGCACCTGTCCCTTCGTGAAAAAGATCCACACCATCGTGGAGCGGGAGACCGGTCCCGACCGCACGTTGATCGTCTCGGGCGATCCGTCACACCCCGAGGTACGGGGAATCGTCAGCTACGCCGCGGGAAAAGCGGCGGTCATTCCTAGGGTCGAGGAAGCCGATTTGTGCAACATTAACAAAGAAAACTGCATTTTTGTGGCTCAAACGACTCAAAAATTGGCGGAATGGAACAAATGTCAAGTTTTTTTCAAAAACTACTGTACAAATCCGATTTTTTTTGATACAATATGTGGAGCGACGGAAAATCGCCAGACCGAAGCAGAAGCCCTTTCTAAGGAAGTGGATCTGATGGTGGTCATCGGCGGCAGGGAGTCCTCCAACACGCGGGCACTCTACACCGTTTCACGGCGGAATCTCGCCAACACCGTCCTCATCGAGGACGCATCCGAGCTTAGTCCCGATCTGGTTCGGGCGGCTCACACCATTGGTATTACCGCAGGCGCATCGACGCCGGGCGATATAATAGAGGAGGTAGAAAAAACTATGAGCGAAATCATCGAAAGCACCGAAAATTTTGAAACTCTGCTTGAAGGCTCACTCAAAACTTTAAATACAGGAGACATCGTCAAGGGTGTAATTACATCCATTTCGTCCACCGAAGTGCATGTAGACCTTTCCGCCAACGTAACGGGTATCATTCCCGCCGAAGAGCTGGCCGGCTCCGAATTTAAGGTTGGCGACGAGATCGAGGCGTTCGTTGTCCGCGTAAGCGACATCGAGGGCGTTGCAGGTCTGTCCCGTAAGCGCATCGAGCGCATCGGCGATTGGAAGAAGATCGTTGAAGCATCCGAATCCGGCGAGGTTCTGGAAGGCACCGTTACCGAGGTCATCAAGGGCGGCGTTATGCTGGCCATTGGCGCAGTAAAGGTATTCGTTCCCGCATCTCAGACCGGCGTTCCCAAGGACGGCGACATGAACGCACTGGTGGGCACCACCCAGAAGTGCGTGATCATGGAGATCAGCGAGGGCAGAAACCGTGCCGTTGCTTCCATCAAGACCGTTCTCCGCCGCGAGCGCAAGGAAGCAATTGCGAAGTTCTGGGAGACCCTGGAGGTTGGCCAGCAGTTTACCGGTGCCGTTAAGTCTCTGACTGCTTACGGCGCATTCGTAGACCTGGGCGGCGTTGACGGCATGGTACATATTACCGAGCTGTCCTGGGGCCGCATCAAGAACCCCGCAGAGGTCGTTTCCGTTGGCGACACCCTGACCGTATTCGTCAAGGGCTTCGACGCTGAGAAGAAGCGCATCTCCCTGGGCTACAAGACCGAGGAGACCAACCCCTGGAACATCTTCATGAACAAGTACTCCGTTGGCGACGTTGCATCGGTTAAGATCGTTAACCTGACTCCCTTCGGCGCATTTGCAGAGATCGTTGCTGACGTGGACGGTCTGATCCACATCTCTCAGCTGGCTGAGAAGAGAGTGGGCGCACCCTCCGAGGTTGTTTCCATCGGCGACGTTGTAGATGCAAAGATCATCGGCATCGACGAAGAAAAGCAGAAGGTTTCCCTCTCCATCCGTGCTCTGTCCGAGCCCGAGGTTGAGGATGAAGCTGACGACGCTGAATAAGCAAATCCCCAAAAATCCCTCTTCGGAGGGATTTTTTTGGTGTGAAAAACAGGCAAAATAGGCGAAGGATCGTCAGGATTTGACAATTTCGGTATATTATTTTACGCATTCTCCTGTTCCCTCTTGACAAATTGTATAAAATCTGCTATTATTACTCTATTGAATCCGTGCATTTCTTCACATTTGGCGAAAAATCCATCACGGTTCACAAAAAGGAGAAGCTTTATGAAACGAACCTCTCATTCCACCCGACGTGCGCTGGCACTGATCCTGTCGCTGGCGATGCTCCTGCCTCTGCTCAGCTTCGGCAGCTTTGCGGCTGATCCCGAGACGGTCAAGCTCACCGCCGACAGCAGCGAGGCCATCACCGTCAACGCAGGTGAAAACAAGATCCTGGACATCGCAGGTCACAACCTCACCGGCGTGGTCACCAACAACGGTACCCTCACCATCATCGACTCGGTGGGCGGCGGTAGCATCGGGTTTACCATCACTGAATCCGGCAAGGATATCACTCCCGCCGTGAAGAACTACGGCACCCTGACCTTTGACGGTGCAACGATTTCGATCACCGCAACCGCCAACAGCACCTATCCTACCGGTGTCTACAACTATTCCGGTGCAACCATGACGATGAAATCGGGTACCATTGAAGCGGTCAATACCGAAACCTCTGCGGCATACTGCTACAGCATCATCAATGAGGGTACTATCGCCGAGATCTCCGGCGGTACGCTCCGTGCCATCAAGAATAACAACACTTCTGCGCTGAATATCATGTGCATCAACAACCGCAACGGCGGCGTGATCAAGCTGATCTCCGGCGGCGAGCTGTATGCTTATTCCAAGGCGAACAACGGCTGGGCAATGGCTATCCGCAACCAGAGCGGCGCTAAGATCGAAAAGATCACCGGCGGTGTGCTCCGTGCAGAAGTGGACGGCACCGGCGGCTCCGACCCCATGGCGATCCGTAACGAAAACGGTTATGTGGGCGAGA
>JAFTKV010000183.1 GCA_017453085.1 Clostridia bacterium | reverse complement strand
ACCGCAGGAGATCCCACCCTCTCGCATTTTATGCAATAAATACCCTCAAGGAGTTAATTATGATCTGTATTTTTCTTGCCGACGGCTTCGAGGAGATCGAAGCTCTGACTCCCGTGGACGTTTTCCGCCGCGCAGGACTGGAAACCCTTACCGTATCCATCACCGACAAGCACACCGTCATCGGTTCTCACAATATCTCCGTATTGGCTGACCTTACCCACTCCGAGGTGAATCTATCGGATGCCGACCTGCTTCTTCTACCCGGCGGAATGCCCGGCACCAAGCATTTGGGCGCGTGCAAGCCCCTATGCGACACCGTTACCGCTCACGCAAAAGCAGGCAAGCCGGTTGCCGCTATCTGCGCCGCTCCCTCCGTGCTGGGCGGCCTGGGTCTGCTCGCCGGCAAGGAGGCCATCTGCTATCCCGGCTTTGAGAATGCGCTCACCGGTGCTACTATCTCCGAGAAAAAGGTGGTCCGTGACGGCAACGTCGTCACCGCTGCAGGTATGGGCGTTGCTTTAGAGTTCTCTTTGGAATGCCTCCGTCTGCTGGGTCACGCCGACACCGCCGAAAAGATCCGCTCAGGCGTCATCGCCGACTGATCCGAGTATCATCTTCCCTCTGAAGCCTTATGTCCTCCTACCATACCATCAAAGAACGCAAAAAGCTGCTTCGCGCAGAGATCCTTGCTAAGCGCCGCGCAATAGATCCTGCCAGAAAAGCGCAGATGGACGAGAAAATCGTCACCGCTTTCACCTCGCTGGTGTCCTATCGCTTTGCAGACATCATCCTTCTATACTATCCCCGTAAAGACGAGATCGACGTTCGCCCGATCCTTTCCGCCGCACTGAAAGCGGGCAAAAAGGTTGCGCTTCCCCGCACCAGAGACGGCGGACAAATGGATTTCCACTTCGTCGACAGCGAAAGCCGACTGGTTCCAGGTGCCTTTCGCATCCCCGAGCCGGACGGCGATTGCCCTATATTTGATCCGGAAACTGCAGAAAAGGGCGTATTAATGCTGCTTCCGGGGCTTGCCTTTGACCGAAGCGGCTATCGGTTGGGGTACGGAAAGGGATATTACGACCGCTATCTGGAAAATCGCTCCATCACTACGGCAGGGCTCGTTTATTCCGAATTTTTGGTTCCCGATCTGCCTCGCGGACGGTTTGACCTGCCCGTTCACTTTATCGTCACCGAAAAGGGAGTGACCTTCGTTGAATAGATTCAAACAATATATCCCCCCATCTATCCTGCTACTGACGGTATTCGTGCTGCTGGCACTGTCGGGGGTGCTCACCGCCACTCCGGACGGTATCTCCGAGCTGTTTTTCACTCACATGATCCTGCAGATCGTCATTTTCATCCTCCCAGCCCTGTTTTACTGCAAGATCCGGCATCGCAAGGTCACGCACGAGACCTATTCCTTCGCCGTTCTGCCCGCGCACCCCGTGTTTTTACTGGCCTTGTTCGGTGTGATCGTGCTGGGCAGTATGCTGATCAATCTGGGAGTTACTGCCGCCTTTGCCTTTGCGGAGGAGTTTGGCACCGAAGCCTCGGTCACGCTCACCGGCATTACCGACGCTACCGAAGCGATTTACGTAGTCTTCTCCTTCTGCATCCTGCCCGCCATTACCGAGGAGTTTTTCTTCCGTGGCGTGCTGATGTCCGAATATGCCGATCAAAATCCTACCGCCGCCGTACTGCTGTCCACGCTGGCGTTCGCCGCATCCCATTTCGAGCTGACCCAAATGCCTGCGTATCTGTTCAGCGGCCTACTGCTGGCATTCGCCGTCCGCGTGACCCACAGTCTGATTCCCGCGATCCTTCTGCATTGTGCGGTCAACCTCTTCAACGTGTTCCTGCTCCCCTATCTGTGGCAGCTCACCCTCGCTCCCCTTGGCGTTCTGTTCACCGTATTCATTCTGGTGGGACTGATCCTGGTTTTTGCGCTGGTAGCACTGCGGGAGACCGAGCAGATCTACACCGACTACGCCTCCGACCCCCGCCGAGAAAAAGACTCGTTCGGCAAGCCTGGCAGCCTGGTTACTACTATGTTTCACGGATTGCTGTCACCTCCCTTTGCCGCTTCGCTGGTATTGGCGCTGATTCTGGCGCTGGCCGGCTAACCCTATCGAAATACACTATTGATTCAAAGGAATGAACCTATGAACTCTCATTATTCCGAAGAAGAAAAATCCCGCGGCTCGGTCTCCGAAACCGCAGGACTTGAGCTGGATAAATCTCTGTTTGAAAAGGGAGATCCGGCAGAGCTTTTGCAATTTGCACCGTCCGAGGACGACCTCCCCGACGTTTCAGATCGCACGCCCGACGAAGAATCACTGTCTTTTGACGATCTGAGCGTCTCGCAGCCCGTAGAAGAGACCGGTCCGAAGCCGAAAAAGAAAGTGATCGTCAAGCGGGAGAAGGGTGCCGCCGTATTCAGCGTTGCCAGCGCCATTGCTTATCTGGTAACGGTCGTTTGTGTAGGCGTTCTGGCCGGACTGTTTATCGTTTCCGCCCTCAACGACATCTTTGCCTTCGTCAAGGACGACTCGGTATACGAGATCAACATCGAGGACGAGAATATGTCACTGGAGGAGCTGTCCGAGTATCTGGGCGACGAGGGTATTATCACCTATCCTTTCCTGTTCCGCCTCTACGTAGGGCTAAAGAAGGACGGCGAGATCACTCTGCAGGAGGGAACCCACAAGGTCTCCCCCTCTTACAACTACGACAAGATATTGGGTGCACTGAACCCTGCCCCCGTCCGACAGGAAATCACCATCACCTTCACGGAAGGCATGACGGTAGACGATATCATTGATTTGTTCGTGTCCAAAGGAATCGGCACCCGTGCGGGCTTTGAGGACGTGATCGAAAACCACGACTTCGACTACTGGTTCCTGAAGGATCTGGAAACCACCGGGGACCGTTACTACCGTTTAGAGGGCTATCTTTACCCCGACACCTATCGGTTCTATTCCGACTCCTCCGAGGTTGCCGCCCTGACTAAGCTGCTGGATAACTTCAAGAAGAAGGTGCCCAAACGCTACGCCAAGCAGTGCGAGGAAATGGGCTACACCATGGATCAGATGATCACCATCGCCTCGCTGATCGAAGCCGAAAGCACTTGGGTCATCGACTTTGAGTTTGTTTCCGCCGTTTTCCACAACCGTCTGAACAGCACCAGCTTCAACGGGCGGCTGGATTCGGATGCCACTATTCAATATATTCTCCGTCACACCACCGGATCCCGCAAGGAGCATCTGGAGGAATCGGATCTCCAGATCGACTCCCCCTACAACACCCGTATAAAGGACGGGCTCCCTCCCGGACCCATCTGCAATCCCTCTCTGAATGCACTGACTGCAGCCCTATACCCCAACGAAGAATGCGGCTACTATTATTTCGTCACCCAGGACAGCGGATATAACCTCTATGCCAAGACTTATCAGGAGCATCTTGCAAACATCAAGAAGGCAGAAGAGGGAGAAGAATAACCCCCCAACCATCTCTATACCGGATATCTTGGCAAAGATATCCGGTATTTTCGTTATAATCCGCTATTTTTTAGAAAAGGTCGTTGACATCCATGGAAAAATATATTATAATGGTAATAATCGAAACTCAGAAAAGTGGTATTGCTATGAACAAAAAAATTCTTGCGACAGCATTGGCACTGTT
>JAFTKV010000182.1 GCA_017453085.1 Clostridia bacterium | reverse complement strand
TGGGCGGCACGGTGACCGATATTGCGCTGACTTGGAAGATCATGTATGACGACACCAGTATCTACGTCTATGCAGACGTGACCGACTCTACCATTGGTTCTGCTGAACAGGAACAGACCGGTCAGTGGGATTACTGGACCAGAAACACCCTGCAGTCCTTCTTTGACCTGGGTTATGAAAGGACAGTTGATGCATACGATAAGAATGACTTCTACATTGACGTGAACGCCAGAGGTTACTTTGCGTTCCACAAGATCCGCGGCACTGATTTCGTTGATTATGCGGTTGTGGTAACCGATACCGGTTATACCGTGGAATATGCGCTGGATTTCGGTTTGCATTCCGATTTCGAGGCAGTGGAAGGCGCTTGCTTCGGCTTTGATATCTGGGCCTGCGACGGCGGCGTGGAAGAAAAGGTTCGTATGGATCAGATGATGTGGGTTGGCCACAGCGATGCGTTTCGCCGTGCGGACGTTCTGGGTACCGTTCGTCTGGGTGCAAAGCCTGCTGAGACTGACGGCTACAACGGTCTGATCCAGGGCACCAATCTGAAGGAGCTGGGTGCAAACTTTACCGCTATCACCAATGCCGAGGGCAAGGACGTTTCCGTGATCGTGGACGGCGTCAAGACCGACTACGGCTTTGAGAATGTTGACACCTGGCAGGCTACCTACACCGACGATCTGGGCGTATGGTTCGGCGTGGACTTTGGCGCAGAATACGACGTGAAGCAGGTTCTCTTCTGGGAAGGCGGCCATTGGAATGACGGCGGCTGGTTCGGCTCTTCTCCCAAGCTCCAGTGCTATGTCAACGGCGAGTGGGTAGATGCCGATTGTGAGATCTCTCCCGCATATCCCGGCGACAACCGTGACGCGCAGGGTCTGCCTTACGAGCATTACTTCTTCACCTTGGAAGAAACCGTGACCTGCTCCAAGATCCGTGTAGTAGGCGCGAACAACTCACTTGCAGGTCACGCATCCTGCTCCGAGATTGAAGTGTTCGGCTACGGTGCCAATCAGACTCCCGAAACCGAAGAGCCTGTGACTCCTCCCGAAACCGAAAATCCTCCCGCAACCGGCGATTCTGTGATCGGTTTGGCAGCAGTGGCAAGTGTTTGCGCAGGCGCAGCAGTGGTTTTAGGCAAAAAGAGAACGACGAGATAACGGTTCTATGCTGATCCGTTCAATCGGAAACGGAACGTCTCTAAATAAGAATCAGCACCCCAAAAGTGTTTGCTTTTGGAGTGCTGATTCTTTCTATATCTGATCGAAAGCAAAGTGCGCTGATGTTCTGCCGATGATTTCGGGCGTGTAGATCGGAATATCTTGGGATGCTGTGGCAATAAATCTATAGATAGTATACAGATTCACACTGTGAGCGGAATTTCTTATTATGCAAAAAGCCAAGAATAGTATAGTAACAACCAAGAAACCGATATTGACAGTCTTTGTATTTCTGGTATAATTATTAATAGAGTGTACAATTGGTGATAAAAGTCGAAGCGGATTTTTTGCCTGCGTGTTATGGGGATGATTCGCTATCGATTATGGTAAACCGAATGGAGAAAACGATGAACAATGTTTTTCGAAAAGTGCTTGCGTGGGCATTGACCGGTAGTTTTCTACTGTCTGTCGCAGGAATGAGTTCAACCGCATCCTCCGGTGCGAAATCTGTGACGGTGGAATGCGAAAGTGCAACCTATACCGCAACCAAATCCGATGGAAACGAGTGGAAGCCCAAAAGCGCATCCTCTGCGTTGAAGACCTATGACGGTAAAGATACCCAAGGAATCGTTTTTACCGGTGGCGACGTGGGAAGCCGGATTCAGTACACGGTTGAGATGGGGACTGCAGGGGTGTACGGATTCCGCCTTGCCTTCCGATATAATGAAACCTATTTTGCCAAAGTACAGGTGCAAATCAACGGTGTGGACGTAGGGAAATCCATTTCCATGCGGTCGCAGGATGCGGTTTCCGATTATGTAGTGGGAAAGAACATGGACAGCCGAGTGATCTCGGTGGATGTAGGCAATGCTGAACTACAGAAGGGAGCGAATACCGTGACGTTTCAGGTAGTAGACTCCACCCCAAAGCCCACCAGTTATACGGTGGTGCTGGACAGCTTCACCCTCTCCGATCCCATTGAACCCGATACGGGAGATGATCCCGCCCCCGAGTCGGACGGACTGTTTTTCGAGGCGGAAAGCACGCCCTTTACCGTCACCGATTCGAGCGGAATGACCACCTCGGTGAATAAAGAAAGCAAGTGGGCGTGGTCGCTGAATTTAGGCGGTGCATCCAACGTTTCGGGGGCACTTACCTATTTCAGAAGCGGCGGTGTTGGCGGCACGGTTGACTATAAGCTCAATGTGAAAGAGGCGGGCAGTTACGCTGTTGTATGGTCATTCCGTCCGAATTCTTACAGTTATTCCACCGTACAGGTGCTGGTCAACGGCAAGCAGATCGGCGGTGACGTTTCGCTGAACGCCGCTCACAAGGTGGGCGGGATCTGGAACACCGAGGACGTGGTGCGAGAGATCGTTATGGGAAACGCACAGTTTAAGAAAGGTGAGAATACCGTGACCTTCAAGATGATCGAGGGCGGTTTGAATAACGACGCCATCACCATTGACTATATCCGACTGGGCGAGACTGTGGACGAATCCAAGCTGGTCTTTACTGAAAAGGACGCCCAGCGTCCCAAGCCAGCAAGCAAGGAAAACAGTACGCCCGTTACCGTTACGGTGCCCGAAGGAATGCTGGATATCTACGCAGGGGTAAAAGAGACGCCCAAAACCACCGACAAAATCACCGTGTACGAGTTGGCAAAGTGTTATTCGGCTTCCAACGTGTTCAAGCTGAAGGTGGACGGCGTCAGCGTTCCCGTGACCTCGGTGGGCGGCGATTATGAATACGCCTCCTTCGACTACGATCCCTCAAAGGGGGCTATCACTGTGGAGATCGAGTATACTACGAGAGTCACAAGCGCAGTTGCCAGTCCCCAGCACATCGTGGACGAATGCTCCTTCCAGAATAAAACGGTGACGGCAACCCTCGGTGAAAACTATATCTATAATTTCTGTATCAACGGCAAGAATCTGGTGATTGCGGCAGATCCTATGCAGACCGACGTCCCCGAAAGCGAAGGGGAAGGGATCTTCAATATCACCATGGAACCCTACTCGGTCACCGCATCCATGACCGACGCCCAGCGGACCGCCGCTATCCAGAAAGCGCTGGATGATGCCTCTGCTTACGGTAGTGTAAAGGGGCACAAGAACGGTGTGGTCTATGTCCCTGCAGGCGTTTATTACGTTGGCAATATGGTGCTTGGCTCCAATACCTATCTGTATCTGGAACCGGGAGCTGCCCTGCGGATCGCTAAGGACAAATCCATCCTCAGCGTAAACGGCTGTAAAACGTCGATGAAAAACCCCGACGGTACTACGGGTCTTGATTATACCTGGTGGATCACTACCGCTTTTGAAGAAAAGGACGGCCAAGTGATCGGCTCCTACGATATCAAAATCGGTGGCAGAGGAACGGTAGACTCCAGAGGCGTGGATTTCTGGCAGAGTGCATCGCTGGGCAGTAATACCATCATTCCTATCGCCTGCTCCTACTTTACCTGCGAGGGCATTACCATCCGCGAGGCAGGCTGCTGGTCGGTGGTGGCGGTGAGAAGCGACCACATGGAGTTCAGCTGGCTGAAGATCTATCAGCGGCTGAACATGGGTGAGGACGATGCCATCGATATTTGCGAATGTCAGGACGTTGTGGTGAAAAATTGCGCCGGGTATTCGCTGGACGATGCTTTCTCCGCCAAGACTTGGCCTGTAAAGGTAGGCATCACCATGAACTGGCCGGGCGATCCCGAGTATAACGATAATATACTGTTCGAGGACTGTCTGGCATACACCCGTTGCTTCGGCTTCAAGATCGGGCAGGGAACCGATCAGAACCATTACAGCGTAGTCTTCCGCAACAACATCGTGGTCTATTCCGGCGTGGGACTGGGCATCCATTGCCTGTCTGGTGCAGGAATTGTGTACGATTCGGTATTTGAGAACTGCTATGTGGAAAAGGTAGTGCTCAACGATCTGGTGCTCCACGACGGCTGGTTTATGATCTACACCCAGCCCAACGGCAGAGGCAACGCCAACGTGAAGAACGTAACGGTGAAAAACATCTACGTCTACAAGGGCGCAGAGGGCAAAAACATCACCGAGATCCACGGTTATGATGCAGAGAGCGGCGTAGACGGTGTGCTGTTCTCCAACATCTATTACGACGGCGTGCGAGCAGAGACGCTGGACGAGCTGAAGCCTCCGCTTCACACCAACGAGTTTGCTACGAATATCCGAATGGAAAACACCGATGAGCCGGATATTCCCATTACCGATGGACCGGATGAGCCCGTGACCGATCCCGATGAACCCAAAACCGAGGATAAACCGGACGTGCCCACAACCGAAGATGGGAACGGCGGTGCCGATCAGCCGCAGGCACCTGCGAACCCCCCTGCTACACCCGATCATAGCGATGAGGACGGCACAAAGCCCCATGGCAATGGACTGCTTTGGGCTGCCATCGCAGGCGGAGCTTTGCTTGCGGGAGCGGCAGTTTGGCTGATTTTGAAAAAGAAAAAACGGTAAATAGCATAATTTGGCGGTAATCGTTGCTCTCTGCGGCGATTATCGCACAGGGCTTTACCGAAGAAATAAGAAAGGAATATACATATGATGAAACACATGATGAAAAAAGCAATTGCGATTCTGTCCATCGCAGGCTGTGTGCTGGCGATGACGGCCATCGGCACGGTAGCGTCGGCAGAAGAGAGCACGGAGATCAAAATCGAATGCGAGTCTGCCGAGTTTACCGCCACCAAAGCGGGCGGCGGTGCGCTGGAGATGCTGAAAACCGGTGACGTGAAGAACAAGGACAACAGCGTGCATGCCTGTGCCTTTTTCTCCTACAACAAAACCAGCACCGCTACTCTGCCGGAGCTTGGTGACAAGATTGAGTACACCGTGAATGCCGACCGGGCAGGCGTGTACAGCGTTGCAATGGCATACCGACTGAACGATAACTACTACTCCACCGTTCAGCTGTCGGTAAACGGTACTGCTGTGGGCGAGCCTCTGTCGACTGCAGGTGACGTCGCAGTCGGTTCTGATGACAATCAGGTAGTGACTGCCCTCGTCGGTGAAGCGGAGCTTTCCAAAGGTCAGAACACCGTAACTGTAGAGATCGTAGGACTTGCGGCAGATGTCAACAAGACACAGCTGGTAATTGACTTTATCAGCTTCACCGCTATGCCTTCCGAAGAGAGCGGCGAGATCCTGCTGGAGTGCGAAACTGCCGATTATACCGGTACTTATGCAGACGGTACTGCTTGGACGATGTCCAAAACCGCTAATGTGACCAACCAAGACGGTAGCCTGCACGCTTGTGCGGTATTTTCCAATGCGAAAGCGGTTGCAGGCAGTAAGATCGAGTATGTTGCAGACGTCAAGACTGCAGGCACCTATAGCCTTGAGTTCGCTTTCCGCTATAACGAGACTTATCATGCCACCGTGCAGGTGCAGGTGAACGGCACCGATCTGGGTGAGCCCGTGTCGATGCGTTCCCAGGATGCCAACCCCGATCACGTAGTGGGTACGAGCCCCGATAACCAGGTGATTTCGGTCGTTGTTGGTAAGGTAGCTCTGACCGAAGGAAATAATACCGTGACCTTTGTGGTAGCCGAGCCTGCGGCAAATCCTAAGACTCCTACCGTAGTGCTGGATTACATCAAGCTGACACCCACCGAAGAGGAGCCTCCCGAAACTACCGAGCCTCCCGTGACCACCGAGCCTCCCGTGACTACCGAGCCTCCCGAAACTACCGAGCCTCCCGTAACTACTGAGCCTCCCGTAACTA
>JAFTKV010000181.1 GCA_017453085.1 Clostridia bacterium | reverse complement strand
CTGTTGAAGTAGCCCATACCCTCCTCCCGCAACAGGGCGGCAAGGGGGAGCTTGTAGAGCATTCCCAGCACCTTGACGATGATCCCCGCCGCCGACAGAAGAAGCGCACCGCCCACGATGGATTTTTTGAGTGGTTTCAAAAAAATCTCCCCTTTTCCCTCATATACGCTTAGTATATGGGAAAAAGGGGGAAATTATCGTAGCTGTGCAGCACTCCGCCAAGATATTTTCGGGCAATCACCCCAAGAACTCGTGGAGCATGGAGTCCTCGGGCATCACGTCGCGGGGGAGCGAGGGCAGGCTGCGAACCACTGCCTCGATGTGATCGGTCTGCTCGTTGCGGACAGCGTCGGGGAGGGTGGACAGACCGTCCAGGATCAGATCGCGCATCAGACAGAGCTCGTAGCCCACGAAGGTGTCCAGACGGTAGTGCGCCATAGATGCGGTGGGGAAAATGTAGCGCGCCTCGTTGTCGGTAACGCCCTTCCAAAGCTTCATGGTGAACTCGGGCGAGGCGGCACGGAAGAGGCGATCCCGCACCATGCGGCGGCAGAGACGGATATCCTCGGGGATCAGATGCGTCTCGCCCACGGCAAGTCCGCTGACAGGTGTGACGAACACGCCCGCATAGTCGCCTGCGGGAAGCAGATCCAGAAACTGCCGATAGAAAGCCTGGATGCCCTCGAACAAGAGGCAATCAAAGCTGCCCGGGAGGAGCGGGCGGTGCTCCACGCACAGTCCCGTTTCAAAGTCGAAGCGGGGAATGTCTGCAGGGCGACCTGCCAGAACGTCCGACAAAAAGGCTTTCAATCTGCCCCAATCCAGAGTAGCGGGGCTGTCGAAGTCGATCTGCTCCTTCCCTGCCGAGGCCGCCAGCAGCTGGTCGCGGGGGAGGTAGAAATCGTCCAGCGAGATCACCTGCACCCGCTTGCCCGACGCCTGCAGGCGGTCGATAATGCGGTGTGCGGTGGTAGTCTTGCCTGCGCAGGAGGGGCCTGCCAGCGCAATGATCCTGCGTGGGTCGGCGGCAATCCGATCCACCAGCCGATCCAGACGGCGGCCGAAATCCGCTTCGCAAGCGGCGGCGAATGCACGCAGGGAGGCTTCGTCTCTCTGCTGAGGGAATTTTACGGTTTTCAAGGTTCATCATCCTTTACAATGGGATCAGAAGGCGGTATGCTCTTCTTCAGTATATTCCTATCATAGCACTTTCGTGACGGTTTGTCAAGAGGAGCCCAAGCAAGAAAACCACCGCCCGCAGGCAGTGGTGTTTGGGGGATTATTGACGGCAATATTGCTCGTAAATCATATCCATAGCGTTTTCTTTTGAAGAATGGCAGAATACGATCTTCCCGTCTCGTTTTTCATATCGGATCGTTATGAGTCGGCTGGTATGCTCCTCCGCTGCATATGCGAAGCTGATTTCTCCCTCGTCGAGGGTCAAGGCCGACGTGTCCAGAACCACTGAAATTTCACACGCTACCTCAAACGGCTTGGTCTCGTAGGGATGCAGCATATAGATGGGATTCGTCCAGAAATCCTCGATTACGTATTGATTGCCCGGAAGCAGCTCACCTTCCCCGTCGAAGGTGAATTTGAGCTCCATCGGCGCAGAAGTATCCTTCACTGCCACTTCGCCGTATACGGTCAGCGGATGTCCTACTCTCAGCTTTAACTCCAGCAAAGCGCCCTCGTCAATCACTGTGCCGCAACACTCATCATCCCAACAAACGTGCGCCAGAATGAATTTGGCAGTCCCCCAGCCGTCGATGACAATATCGCCATCGGGCTTGGAAGTAGTGACCGGCAGACGGGAGGTAGCAGGCTCCCCTTGCGGGGCAGTGGTAGTCAGTGCGGGAGACGGCAACTCGGTCGTCACAGAAGGAGCGGCAGGAGTGGTGACCGACAGCGCCTCGCTCGGGGAGGTTGGAGAAGTTGGCTCGCTATTGCAAGACAGCAAGCAGCCCGACAGAAGGGCCAGCATGATCACGAATCGAAATTTCATAATTACCTCCTTCATTCGCAGGAATATATCACAAAAACACTTTTCAGTTACAGTATAGCATTTTTTTCGCAAAAATCAATTAGCAAAACCAACTAACTTCCCTGCGAAAATTAGTTGGTTTTGCACAAATTATTCTGATTTTATTCGTAAAACTTCCGTATTTCCTCGATGTAATCCACCTGGAACCGCTCTCGCTGCTCCTCGGACAGGTACTCGTAGGGGTACTTATTCATGAAAATGCGGCGAATCTTGCCGGTGCTCCGATCAATGATCTTGGTGGATGCGCCTGCACCAACGGCGAAAATGGGATGGATCTCCTCCATGATGTAGACGTTGTACTTGCCCTCCTTGCCGGGCAGGGAGAAGCCCACGTTTTCCAGATTGCCCACGGCGTTTTTCTGACGGTAGAGATAATAGGGGATGTAGCCCGAATTTTTCGCCCGCAGCTGGGAGTAATCCACGCATTTCTGCGCCTCTCCGCTGACGGGAGCGTAAATGTCGCCGCCGCTATGGGCAATGTCCGCACCGGTCTTGACGCAGAAGGTGTGGACGGTAAGGTTGTCGGGAGCCAGCTTCAGGATGGCGTCCACGCTCTTGGCAAAGCTGCGATAGCTGTCGCCGGGAAGCCCTGCGATCAGGTCGGTATTGATCTCGGGAATCCCCGATTCTCTTGCCATATGGTAGGCACGGTAGAAATCGTCCACGGTATGATGTCTGCCGATGCCCCGAAGCACCTCGTCGTTGAGGGTCTGGGGATTGATGGAGATGCGGCTGACCCCGTGTGCGGCGATCACCGCCAGCTTTTCGGGGGTGACCGTATCGGGTCGGCCTGCCTCCACGGTGAACTCCTCCAGCGTGTCGGGGTCTACGTTCTCGCAGATCTTGGAGAGCAGCAGCTCCATCTGCTCCGCCGACAGCGTGGTAGGCGTTCCACCGCCGATGTAGACGGTGGTGATCTTCATCCCCAGCTCGCGGATGAGGGCGAAGGTGTCGTCCAGATCGGAGAGCAGCCGCTCCACGTAAGCGGGCATCAGCGACAGCAGTCGCTTGGTGGCAAAGGAAACGAAGGAGCAGTAGGCACAGCGAGTGGGACAGAAGGGGATGGAGATATAGAGGCTGCAGGCGTTGGCAGGCAGAGCCTCAATGAGATTGCTCTCGTTGATGGCCACCTGGGTCAGGAGCGCCGCCTTCTTGGGGTTGAGAAAATACTCGTCTCTCAGCACCTTGCGCACCTTGGCGGGATCGTGCACCGCAGAATAGATCTGCCGCGCGATCTTGGCGGGGCGGATACCGGTGAGGATGCCCCACGCGGGAGTGTAGCCCTGCACGATGCCTCCTGCGGTGTAGACCGCCTTGCCCACGGCGATCTTGTAGCTCCGCTCGCGGGTGATGGACGCCTTGAACTTTTCGGTGTGCTCGCCGTGACCACTGTTTTCGCCGACGGTCAGATCTGCGGCGGCAGAGACGGTCTCCTCGGTCTCGGTGACGGTCAGGTGCAGGATGGGCGTTTCGGGAGTGACCTCCTCGCTCTCGCTGAACTTTGCTCCCGGGAAAAAGAGGAGGCACAGATTTTGTACGTAGGTTCGGCTGATGTTGCCGTCAATGATCAGTTTCATAGTGATTTGTGGGGGCGCTGCCCCATCTCCCCCGTTGGAAACCTTTTTTAAAAAATGTTTCCAAACCGTCCAAAAACTTTTGGAAACAGGAGAGACGGCGTTGCCTTACTTTTTCTTTCCTAAATTTTTCGTGTCCAGAATGATGGTCACGGGACCGTCGTTGTGGATCTCGTAGTGCATATCCGCGCCGAATACGCCCCGTCCCACGGGAGCGGGAAGCAGACCTTCCAAAATATCCGAAAACTGCTCGTACAAAGGCTCGGCGATGGCGGGGGAGGCGGCACCGAAGAAATCGGGACGGTTTCCGTGGGAGCAGTTGGCCATCAGGGTGAACTGGGACACCACCACCGCTCCGCCGCCTACGTCCACTACGGACAGGTTCATCTTCCCTGCTTCGTCGGTGAAGATGCGGAGCTTGGCGATCTTTTCCGCCAGGATCTTCGCCTCTTTTTCGGTATCCTCGGGGCACACGCCCAGAAGGATGGCAAGTCCTTTGCCGCACTGACCGGTGATCCTGCCCTCCAGCGTCACGGCAGCGGAGGTGACTCGTTGTACTACTGCGATCATGCGTAGCCTCTCTTTACGTCGTTGACCTTGTCGATGGTCTTCACACGGGAAATGATGGACTTGAAGTGATCGGTGTTCTTACAGCCGATGGTCAGATTCAGGATCATGTCGCCGTCCTTGTTCTGGGTGTTGATCTGATGGAGGGTCACCTTCATATCGGCCAGCGCACGGGTGATATTGGCCAGCAGCATCATATCGTTCTCGGCGAAGATCTGCAGATGCGCCTCGTACAGATTCTCGCTGCCCTGCTTCGACTGCGTGGCCTCAGCGTCCCAATAGGCGCTGACGAAACGCTCTCGGTTGTCCTCCTTGGCAGACAGCTCGCCCACGTTGGGGCAGTCCCGCTTGTGGATGGAGATGCCGAATCCCTTGGTGATAAAGCCCACGATGGAATCGCCGGGAAGGGGGTTGCAGCACTTGGCAAATTTTACCTGGCAGCCGTCCACGCCGTCCACAATGACACCGCTGAAGTTCTTCTTGTGGGGGCGCACGGGGATCTGGGTCTCGGGGATGGGCAGCTCCGGCGTAGTGGGCTTGATGATCCGATCGAATTCATCCCGCAGCTTGGTGCCGATCTTCGTCAGCGTGATACCGCCGTAGCCCAGCGCGTTGTACAGGTCGTCTGCCTGCTGATAGCCCATGCGGCTGCTGATATTGTAGCAGATCTCGTCCCGTTGAGCGGGCGTGTAGGGTCTGCCGTAGCGCTTCATTTCCCGATCCACCTCGGTCTTGCCCACGGCGATGTTCTCGGTGCGCTTCTCCTTCTTGAACCACTGACGGATCTTGTTCCGTGCCTCGCCGGTCTTGACCATAGACAGCCAGTCTCGGCTGGGGCCCTTGGAGGTGTTGGAGGTGAGGATCTCCACGATGTCGCCGTTTTGCGGACAGCGGTCGATCGGCGCAATGGAACCGTTGATCTTGCCGCCCACCATGCGGTTGCCCACCTGGGAATGGATGGCGTATGCAAAGTCCACCAGCGTAGCGCCCTGTGGCAGGTTGATCACGTCGCCCTTGGGGGTAAAGACGAAGACCTCGTCCTGGAAGATGTCCACCTTCAGAGCCCGCATAAATTCGTCGGGATCGCGGGTGTCGTCCTCGGTCTCAACCAGCTTGGCGACCCACTCCAGACGACGGTCGATGTCCTCCTTGCCCTTCTCGCCCGACTTGTACTTCCAGTGGGCGGTCACACCGTATTCGGCGATCTCGTGCATCTTCCGGGTACGGATCTGCACCTCGAAGGGGATGCCCTCCCGCCCGATCACGGTGGTATGCAGAGACTGATACAGGTTGGGCTTGGGGGTGGAAATGTAGTCCTTAAACCGTCCGGGGATAGATTTGAAGGTGTCGTGGATGATACCCAGCACGGTGTAGCATTCCAGCTCGGTGTTGGTGATGATCCGCACGGCGTAGAAGTCGTAGATCTCGTCCAACGATTTGTTCTGATTGAACATCTTCCGATAGATGGAGTAGACGCTCTTTACGCGGCCGTCCAGCTCGAAGGTGAAGCCGTTTTCCTGCATCTTGTCGGTGATCTGCTTTTTGATGCTGAAGATGAAGTCACGGTTTTCGCCGTATTTCACCTCGATGTCGCCCTTGACCTCGGCGTAGCCGATGGGGTCCAGATAGGACAGGGCAAGATTCTCCAGCTCCTGCTTGATGCGCTGGATACCCAGACGGTGCGCCAGAGGGGCGTAGACCTGCATGGTCTCCAGAGCGGTCTTGCGTCGCTTCTGATCGTTCTTCACCGACAAAGTGCGCATATTGTGTAGTCGGTCGCAGAGTTTGATGAAGATCACGCGCACGTCCTTCGACATAGCAAGGAACATCTTGCGCAGGTTCTCCATGTGCTCCTCTTCCTTGTCCTCAAAGGGGATGTGCACCAGCTTGGTGAGGCCGTCCACCAGCATGCCCACCTCGGAGCCGAAGTTCTGGACGATCACCTGCAGACCGATGCCGCAGTCCTCCACGGTGTCGTGCAGCAGAGCGGCGCAGATGGAGTCGGTATCCATGCCCAGCTGTGCCACGATCTGCGCCACCGCCACGGGATGGAGGATATAGGGCTCGCCGCTGACGCGGTACTGCCCCTCGTGCATCTCTGCCGCAAAGGTATAGGCTCTCTTGATCTTCTCGAAGTCGTAGAAGCGTTTGGTCTCCTCCAGGATCTTCAGAAGCTTTTCAATATTGGAATAAGGCATCAGTTGCTCCTTTCATGATCTTGCACCCCACTATATAACCGCTTCCAGAGCGGCAGCGTAGCAAGATCCACCTTCTGCTCACTGCGAGGCAGAGTCACGGTAAAGGGAATGTCTCCCCGCAGGGTCAGAAGCCCCGCATCGGAGAGAAGCGCCAACGTCAGGCGCAGCTTGGGATATTCCCCCTCCCTCGCCAGCAGACGGCGGGGAGAGATCAGATCGGCTCGGTTATAGCCGAGGGAATTTCGTAAAATACGGTACACCCGTCCGCACTCCTCCCGAGTGGGGAGATCGTCGGCGGTAAGGGTAGACAGATCGCCTGCCAGCAGCGCACCTGCACGGTCGATCTCGGCGGCGGTGATGCGGATCTCGCCCGTTGCTGGACGCCATCCGCGGCAGATCAGCTGAAGGGTGGTATTTCCGCGGAACTCGTTCACCGACAGCTCGAAGAGCAGGTCGATGCGATCACCGGGGAAAATATCCAATGCCGTTCGCGGTGTGCCGAAGAGCAGCACGGGATGGGCGGTTCCCTCTCCCGAGCAGATCAGCTTGGTGTGCTTGTCGGAAAGCGGCAGAATCGAGTCCACCGTCGCTCCCTCCCAGCAGAACAGGGGAAGCGGATTACCCGATCCGCAGGGCTCCAGAAGGGTCAGCTCCTGTGCCGCCCGCAGGCTCAGATGGGAGGGCGTGATGGCAAGATCGTATTCGCGGACGGGGATCGTTCGTGCGGCAGATGCCACGGCACGGTCGAACCGCTCCGCAAAAGCGGTGAAATTTTCTTTGGTCAGAGAAAGCCCTGCCGCCGCCGTGTGTCCGCCGTAGCGGATCAGCAGATCGGCAGTCTGCTCCAGCGCGCCCACCAGATCGATGCCCTCGGGCGCACGTCCCGAGCCCTTGCCGATCTCCCCGTCGAAGGAGAGCAGGATGGTCGGCTTGTCGTATCGCTCGCAGAGGCGTGCGGCCACGATGCCCACCACGCCGCCGCAAAAGTCATCGCCTCCAAGGACGATGGAATGGGCGGGAG
>JAFTKV010000180.1 GCA_017453085.1 Clostridia bacterium | reverse complement strand
CAGCCTTTTGTGATTGACAGATTGGGCGGTGTGTGGTATAATGCAGATAAGTATCACAGTTCATTATCTATGGAGGCATCCCTATGATTCCTTCCTTTATTTCCCACCCCGATTTTGCCGTACTATCTCCCCTGCCCGTGTTTCACAAGGAGCACGCAACGGCTGAGGGTGCGGTGCCTCCTGCGGAGCTGCAGAACAAGCATATCCTCTACCGTCGGGCGGTGGAGATTGGCAGATTCGGCCGTGCCGTTCTGCAGAGTTCGGCAGATGATTACTACAAATTATATATCAACTGACGCTACGTCACCGAAGGACCTGCGCCCTCTTATCCTCACGCTTATTTTTACAATGAGATCGACGTCACCGACTATCTCGTCGGGGGGATGAACGTGATCGCCGTACACACCTACTACCAAGGGCTTTACAATCGTGTGTGGGTGTCGGGGGATCTGAGGCAGATGCTGTGGTGTGCGCTTTTGCTGGACGGCGAGTGTGTCCTTGCCAGTGACGAGAACTGGAAATGCACCTATCACAGCGGTTACAGTGCCTGCGGTAAGTTCGGCTACGATACCGCCTTTGCCGAGTGCTATGATTCAAGCTCTCCCGAAGATCGGTTTTACGAGACGGCGTTTGACGATGGCGATTGGGAATTTGCCAAGATCAACACCACGGGCGGCTGGAATCTGATCCCCCAAGCATCCCGACAGATTGCGGTCTATCCCGTGCGCCCCGATCTTTGCAAAGCCACCGAGAGAGGGCTGTTCCTGTCCTTCTCCACCGAGGCGGTGGGGCGGCTGGTGGTGAAAGCCCACGGACGGAATGGAGACGAGGTGATTCTCCGCTTCGGCGAGGAGTTTGCCGCCGATGGGTCGGTGCGTTACGAGATGCGGTGCAACTGCCGCTACGAGGAAAAGTGGATTTTGTCGGGCGGCGATGACCTTCTGCACTCCTTCGATTACAAAGCCTTCCGCTATGCCGAATTGATCTTCCCACAGAGTGTGGAGATCGATGACGTTTGGATGGAGGTGCGCCACTATCCTTACGAAAAGCGGTACGAATACAAGACCGACAACGAAAATCTGCGCAAAGTGCTGGATCTGTGCGAAAATACCGTGAAACTCGGCACGCAGGAGCATTATATCGACTGTCCTACCCGTGAAAAGGGGGCATATCTGGGCGATATGATGGTGTCGGGCAGAGCGCAAGCGATTCTCACGGGAGATACTACTCTCTTAAAGCAGGTGGCCGAGAATTTTGCCCGCTCCTCCTTCATCTGTCCCGGGCTGATGGCGGTGTCGGGATGCGCCTATATGCAGGAGATTGCCGATTATTCGCTGGAGTTCCCCGCTTTGATTGCGTGGATTTACTCGGTAGACGGAGATCTCGACTTCCTTCGCCGTGCCGAGCCGTGGGCGACGGGGGTATACGAGCATTTTCGAAAATTTGAACGTCCCGACGGGCTGTTAGAAAACGTCACCGATAAGTGGAATCTGGTGGATTGGCCTGCGAATCTCAGGGACGGCTACGATTTTCCTCTGACCAATCCCATCAGAGAGGGTCTGCACAACGTCATCAACGCTCTGTGGTACGGGCTGAAGCTGGCGATGGGCGAGATTTACGAAATTCTCGGCAAATCCGCCGATCTGGGTGCGAAGCGGACGAAATCTGCGTTTATCGAAGCATTCTACCGACCCGAGACGGGGCTGTTTGCCGACTCGGCGCTCAGCAATCATTCGGCGGTACATTCGCAGATCTTCCCTCTGCTCTTCGGCATCGGATGCGAGGATGAAGCACTGAAAGGGAGGCTGGTAGAGTGTATTGCATCGAAAAAGCTCACCTCTATGGGCGTTTACATGGCCTATTTCGCCCTTGCCGCTTTGAAAAATGCGGGAGAGGGTGCGCTTTGCGAAACTCTTGCTACCGACGAGGGGGCGTGGCTGAATATGCTCGCCGAGGGGGCTACGGTCACCTTTGAGGCGTGGGGCAAGGAGCAGAAGTGGAACACCTCCGTCTTTCACCCTTGGGCGGTAGCGCCGTTGATCGTGTTTTCCGATGAAATTCGACCTTACTAAACCAAAAACCACTGCTGTTGCAGTGGTTTTTGGGCATTTTGGGTCGTTACGGTGCAATGCTGTACAGCGCGGCGATGACGGCCTGCTGTGCAAATCCCACCTGATGGATGACGTACGACTCGTTCTTGTCCCAAGTGACCTTTTGAGGTGCCTGATAAGGACAAAGATCGGTTCTCTTGTCCCGATTTGCATAGGCCAGCGTCACGTTGTCGGAGAAGGTTTGCAGATAGCGGTTGGCGGCCTTTTCGTTATACTCCCGCAGCTCGTAATACGCCTCGCAAAGGATCGCCGCAAACCACGGATCGCCTTGATAATACATCTTTTTAGCAGCGGAATCCAGTACGTAAAAGGTCTTTTTGGCCGCTGCTGCCGTCTTGAGGGCGTCGTCCATGTAGGCATCCTTCTTCGCCTGATCCTCGGTGCAATCGTACAGAGCCAGATTGGCCAAGATCATACTGCCGGAGTTGTACGAAAAGTGCACGCGATTAACATCTCCGTCCTTGCGGACGCCGTTTTCGATGATCGTATGTATTCCGTTCCAATAATCGTAAGAAGCGGGGGTATTCTGCATCTTTTTGCAGAAATCGTAGAACTTTTCCGCCCAACCCAGGTAGAACGCCTTTGCTTCGGGATCTTCCACCAGCTGTGACAGCGTGGCGTTCACCATGATTCCGCAGGCGTTGGCGCTGAGTCCGCGCTCCAGATGCTGCTCGTTGGCGCTGTCGGTGAGCCCGACCTCGCTCCACACGATGCCGCCCAGCTCGTTGTTCCAGCCGGAAAGGACCCAATTGTTGACACGGATCGCTTCCTCCAGATACCACTCGTCGCCGAGGATCTCGTAGGCGCGCAGGTAATTGCGGGCAACCCAGATGTTGTCGTCAAAGAAGCAGTCGCCGGAGCCGCTGTTTACCCGCTGTCCTCTTGCCGAGTGGTATTTCACCGAGTTTTCGGCGGCGTTGGAGGAGGGATCGCTTTGACGGAAGTATTTGAAATTGTTGATCATTCTGCGGAAAATCTCGGTCTGCTTTGCGTCGTCGGGATAGAGCTTGCATACGTAGTATTGCATTCCCACGCCGCTGAAATTGGACCACAAATAGCCGGAATGGGGCTGATTGTGATACTCTCGCAGGTTGATGTAGGCGTTGTCGCCCGATCCGCCCTTTTCCGAATAGAGATCGAAGATGGTGTTTACCATATCCAGCGCCATCGTCTCCTGCTCTGTGGGGCGGGTGATCTGAGGGGCGGGCGCAGTTGTTACGGCGGTTGTGGTAGTAGCGTCATTTGTCGTCTGCGCAGGCTCGGATTGACATCCGCACAGCAGACTGATGCTCAGCAGCAGCGAAACTGCGGAGATCCGGAGCTTGCAATAAGCTTTTGCGTGCATATCATCACCTCGAAACATTATTTTTTATGAAAAAGCCCCGAATCTCGGGGCTTTTGGCGGAGGGTGTGGGATTCGAACCCACGCGGGCTTGCGCCCAAACGGTTTTCAAGACCGCCTCGTTATGACCGCTTCGATAACCCTCCGTATTCAGTTGCCCGTTTATTGTACCATCTTTCCTCTTCAATGTCAAGTGTTTTTTGCGATTTTGTTTTGCATCGGGTTCTGTTCACATAAAATTCACCCGTTTTTTGCGATCTGCGGGCAAAAACACCGATTTGTCATATTGATTTCTTATTTGCTTTGTGTTATAATGTATTCAGTAATTTTTTGCAATTTAACCAAAATGGAGGAATCTACATGAGCAATCTTGACAAAATGAACCAAACCTTCGATCGGATCGAGACTACCAATCTTGCTGCCCGCCTGATCGAAGAGGTGGAGAAGGTAGTTGTGGGTAAGCACCACGAGATCCGTCTGTTGGTCTGTGCAATGCTGGCCGGCACTCACGTGCTGATTGAGGACGTGCCCGGCGTGGGTAAAACGACTCTGGCAGGTGCGCTGGCGAAGGCAGCGGGGCTTTCCTTTAAGCGTGCACAGTTCACCCCCGATATTATGGCGTCGGATATCACCGGCTTCAATATTTATAACCGTCAGACCGAGAAATTCGAGTTTCGGGAAGGTCTTGTGATGTGCAACCTTCTGCTGGGTGACGAGATCAACCGTGCGTCTCCCAAGACCCAGTCTGCGCTTCTGGAGGCGATGGAGGAGGGCAAGGTCACCGTGGACGGCACGACCTATACTCTGCCCACTCCCTTTATGGTGATTGCGACCCAGAACCCTCACGGATTTGTGGGCACCTATCCTCTGCCCGAGGCACAGCTGGACCGTTTTGCGCTGAAGCTGTCTATGGGCTATCCTACTGAGGAGCAGGAGGCGGACATTCTGATGGCGCGTCGCGGCGTGAATCCCCTGGATCGCGTGCAGGCGGTGACGGATGTGGAAGGCATCGCCAAGATGCGCCGTCTGACTGCCGACGCTACGGTAGATCCCGAGATCTGCCGCTACGTGGTGGCGCTGATCTCCGCAACCCGTAAGCACAACGGCATCGCACGCGGCGCGTCTCCCCGTGCTTCGCTGGCTGTGATGCGCATGGCACAGGCATACGCCGTGATGCAGGGCAGAGAATACGTTCTGCCCGATGATGTAAAAGCGGTCTTCGTACGCTCCGTTGCCCACCGTCTGGTTCTGACTCAAGAGGCAAAATTGGCTCGGATCACTCCCGAAAGCATCCTGCAGGAGATCTCGCTCAAGACCCCCGTCCCCTTCCGGGGAAGCCGTGATCAGGCGTGAGTAGCTTTCTGATCAGATGCGGCAGGGCGATCCTGACGTTTCTGCGGAAGATCAAAAACAGAGAGTTTGTTCAGCCCGCCTTTTTCCCGCAGCGCAATTTCTGGCTATATCTGCTTCTGATCGCCTTTGCGCTGGTCTTTACACAGGTGCTGCTTTCGCCTATATCGGGCGTAATCTTCCTGTTCGTGCTGTTTTTGCCCATACTCTCTCTGATTTATCTGTTAATCGAGGTGCTTTGCGTAAAGCTCTATCTGAACATTTCCGCACAGGAGGCGGAAAAGTATTCGCCGGTGGACTTTTCGCTGACCCTTTCCAACGAATCGCCCCTCCCCTTCCCCTTCGTGGAGGCGGTGATCACGGTTCCCTCTGACGATGCGGTACGCTGTATTCGTCAAAAAACCAAGCTGTCGTTGATCCCCTTTGGCAATTACGTCATCGAAAAGACGCTTGCCTTTGCCTATCGCGGTGCGTACGAGATCGGCGTCAGCGAGCTGTGCTTTTACGATTTCTTCCGCCTGTTCCGCTATCGGGTGAAGCTGGAGCTGTTCAGGGAGCTGTTCGTGGTTCCCCGCAGACTGGCGCTTCCTGTGGAAAGCGGCGGCGAGAGCCGTCAGGAGGAGACCGAAACGGTGGTTCTCCAAAGCGGACAGGACAACACCGAAATGTCGGATATCCGCGAATATCAGCCGGGCGACAGCCTTCGCTCGGTGCATTGGAAGCTGTCCGGTAAAACCCAAGATCTGATGGTTCGCCAGTACGCTCGCAATGCCGATCGGCAGACCTTCCTGTTCGTGGACACGGCTCTGCGGTACGATACCGAGGATCGCCGCTGGCTTCCCGACATCAACGAATACGCCACTGACGGCGTGGTGGAGGGCGCGATCGCTCTTGCGGTGAAAGCCCTTCGCGAGGGCGGTCAGACCGTCACGCTGGTGTGGTTCGACTCCCGCGGCGCGGACGACCGTTGCGCCTTTCGTTTGTATACCGAAAGCGACCTGGATCAGATCTTCCGTCTGTTTTCGACCGCACCCATCACCCGCACCGAATACAGCATCGCGGATCTTGCCAATCTGATGGAAGATAATTTTGACGGCGCGATCTTTGCCTTCGTGGCAGGCGGCCTCAGCGACCGTCTGACGGCGGCGATCTCAGCCATGGAGCTTCCTGCGGGTGCAAAGCAGGAGGTCTACACCTTCGATCCCTATGAGCAGATCGCTCCCTCTGCCCGCTCTGCCTATCTGGATGGCGTGGAGGCTTATCGGGACGAGCTGTTGCGTCACGGCATCACCGTTCACGATCTGCGGGAGATAGTACTTTCGCGGACGGAGTCTTCCGAGGAGGAGGTGATCGGCGGTGAGTAAGAAAAAACGTAAAAACGATCCCTTTCTGGAGCTGGAAGCAGCAATGAAGGATGGCGCGGCTTTGGAGCCTGCAGGCGATAGTGCGGCAGCTCCTTCTGCCGGTGCGTCGGTGGAGCCTTCCGAGAAAACAGCGAAGGACGAGAAGCGCCGCCTGAAAAAGCTCCGTAAAGCCGAGAAAAAAGAAGCAAAACGGAAGAAAAACGAAGCAAAACGCAATCGTTTCGTTCTGTACGATCCTAAAAAGATGCAGGGGTTCGCCTTCTCTTTGCCGATTGGCTATTTCCTGCGCTTCTTCTCCATCGGTTTTTCCCTGTTTGGTGTACTTTGGCTGTTTTGTGACGCCTTTGCTCTGACCGAGGTAAGTGCACTCCCGTTGCTCACCTACTGCGTGGTGATGGTATCCGCCTTCTCTATGATCTTCATTGGAAAATGGTTCACGCTGGCGGGCTTTGGTCTGCTGGCGGCGTTGGTAGGATTTTTCTTTTGGCAAGCGGGCAATCCGTTGACCTTCTACGTGTCGGGTATTGAGACGGTCTTCAATGCGATGATGTTCCGCCTCACCGAAGCGGGATTTGCCGCCTCCGCAAGCATCACTCTGCCCTATCTGGGCGGTCTGTCCGACGGATTCGGCCTCTCCCAGGCGGAGCTGCTCACCTACGGCGGCGTGTTTGCGCTGGCAACCGTGTTTGCGCTGATCTTTGCCGCGTTTTCGGCAAAGCGGACCCGTCTGATTCCCATGCTGGTGCTGGGCGGCGGACTGTGTGCCGTTTGCTTTACCTACAACCTGTGCCAGACCAACTGGGGCATTGCCTGCGTGCTGGCCGGTCTTTGCTCGGCGGCGGTGCTGTCCTCCTACGACAAGACCTATAAAGCGCATAAGCACTCCAAAAAGTCCCGTGCTTATTCGGGCTACTCCGCTGCGTTGGCGGGCTTACTGGCAATGGCGATTGCCGCGATCCCCGCATCCTCGGTGGAGGAGCGTTGGGGCGAGATCGAGTTCATCTCCGATCCCATCAAGGAGGCCCGTACCTATCTTACGACCATCCTGACCGGCGGCAATCCTAAGTACAATAAAATGAACACGCTGAATGAGCACCAATCCAACAAGCTGCAGGACGTGGAGTTTGAGGACGTAGTGCTCTTCAGAGTGACTACACCCACCAAGCACGGAATCTATCTGCGCTCCTGGATCGGTGGGGATTACGATTACGTTGCCGACGATTGGGGCGTGCTGGATTCCACCGGCTACAGCCAGATGCTGAAAGAGTTGACCTCTGAAGGCCGAGACTTTACGGGAGACCAGGTCACCTTCGATCTGTATTCACTGCTGTCGCCTTCGTTGGCGGACGGTACGTTCAAGGAGAACGGGTACGAGAGCAGCCGACGGTTTGGCTATGCGGCGGCGTTTATTGATATTGAATACATCAATAACTCCGGTCAGCTCTTTGTTCTCCCTTCTGCGTATGCATCGCCGTTGGGGCTGTACGAGCACGGCTCCAATACGGATGGATATAGCGAAAGCGTGGGAATTCACGCGGACGGTATGCTTACCTCCGGCTGGTTCAATCTGACCAAATCCTATACCGCGCCTGCGGTCATGCCTTCTTATTTTATGGCGGACTACGGACAGCAGGCGGAGCGGACAGTGCGCTACTATCAGCTTCTGTGCAAATTTGCTGCAAATCTGCAGCAAAATATCGCGGCAGATCATACGAAAGTAGTGGACGAGTTCCGTCTTGCGCTGAACGAGGCGGGGTTGACGGAGTTCCCCACCAAGGCACTGGAGCAGTATCTGGAGCTGAATGGCGATGACCGCGCTCGCTGGTACGGTCGTAACGTTCGGCTGGTGAATGAATACAGCGATTACGTAGAAGAGCATTATCTGTCCTACCCTGCCGAAAGTAAGGGCGTGCAGCAGATCATGCGGCTGCTGGAGCCTGAGCTGAAGGCGGCGCCTACCACTCACGATCGGATTATGGTCGTTATCGACTATCTGGCGAAGAATTATGAGTACACTTATACGCCTACCAAGCCGGAGGCGGATGAGTATAGTGCGCTGGATACCTTCCTGTTGGAAACTAAGGATGGCTATTGTGTGCAGTTTGCATCTGCGGCTACACTGCTGCTGCGTGCGGCGGGAATCCCTGCCCGATACGTACAGGGTTACGTGGTAAGCGATCTGAATCCCCGCACCGCCGATGACGGCAGTCTGGAGTACGTCTCTAACGTGAGAGATACGGCGGCGCACGCTTGGGTGGAGGTGTATATCGAAGGCCTGGGCTGGCGTACGTACGAAGCTACCAACGTGTATTACGAGGATATGTACTACGTCGAGTCCGAGGAAGAAAGTAAGCCTCCCGAAACCTCTGTGACCACTCGTCCTCCCGTCAGCACGGAACCGCATATTACGACGCCTCCCGTTACCACGCGGCCTGCTACGCCCGAGGATACGACGAGCGAGCCGGAGCAGCCGACCGTTGCAAACGATATTGACCCCGAGCAGCTGATCCGAATTGCTGTGGGAATGCTGATTGTTATTGCAGTAGCGTTGCTGCTATTCTGGCAGTATCGGCGTGCGCGCAAGGTAGTGGACGGCAGAGCGTATTACATCGAACGGTCGATCTACGGATCGTTCGAGGAAAAGGCGGACTTCGATCAGGTGGCCGGCGTGCTGTGTGACAGCATATATGAGATCCACGCGATCCTTGGCAACCGTCCCCACGTGGGCGAGCTTCCCAGTGAGTTTGCGCGACGGATCGATGCTCCCTTGCGGGTTGGACCTGCGAGAATGATTCGCAGACGCGCCAGATTGGCGATGTTGCCCTATTCTCTGAGCCAAGTAGTGTCACTTATTCAAAAGCAGGAATTTGGCCGTGCGTTGAATCGATCCGAGCTGGAAACGTTGGGCGTTTACCTGCGCGCATTGATCGATTCCGAGTATCGGACGCTTCCCTTCTACAAACGGATCTGGTATCGCTATATTCGATTTATGATCTGATTTGAATCAACTAAATATCCGCAGCCTTCGGGTTGCGGATATTTTTTTGTTTAGTGGGAGATGCTACGAAAAAGTGAGCGGGGTGAGACGATGTGGGGACTTTTTGCGATGCTGTCGGCACTTTGCGGCGGCTTGAATGCGGTATTGTCTAAACGGGTAGCAGGGCGATTGGATCCGGTGCGGCTGTCGCTGATTCGAACAGCGATGGTGCTTGCGGTTGCGCTGGGTGCATCGGTGTGGCTGGGAGATTGGCGTACGTTGGGGCAGATGACGTGGCGCTCCCTGCTTTCGATCGTAAGTGCGGGAATAGCTACTGCGCTTGCGTGGCTCTGTTACTACCGCGCGCTCTCTGTGGGAGACGTGAATCGTGTGACTGCGATGGACAAGCTGTCTGTAGTGCTGACGATTCTTGGCGGCGGGTTGTTCAGGGGAGAGCCGATTGGTGCAGCGAAGATTGCGACGATGGGGTTGATTTGCCTTGGTGCCGGAATTATGGCAAAGTCTAATGAAATAGACAAAAACGAGAGTGAAAAAGCGGATGGGAAACTAAGTTGGATAGGGTGGTCTGTGCTGTCGGTGTTGCTGGTTTCGGCATCTGCGTTACTTTCGAAGTCGGGTGCTGCAGATGTTGGCGCGGAGCTTGCTTTGGTGATGAGAACTGCGGTTGTGCTTGTGATCACTTATGGCGTTTTGCTCCTCAAGCGTGGCAATGCGAAGTCTAACAAAATAGACAAACGAGATTTGAAAACGATCATGCTGACGGGAGTGATTACCGGCGTAGGATGGATATTTTATTTTCGCGCGTTGAGCGGTGCTGAAGCGGGAGCGGTTCAAGCGTTAGATAAGCTCAGCTTGTGGGTGACAATGATTCTGTCACGAGTATTCTTCCGGCGAAGATTTCGCGCGAATGAGATGTATGGAGCGGTATTTATTATTGCGGGCATACTGATATTGTTTTTCAATCACAATTAAATGGCAAAATATAACATTAATCTCAATATTTGTATCAAATCGACCGATTACGAGTAATTTCTCGCCAATTGCGTGGTATAGTGGTGTTGAAACGGAGGTATGATGATGTTTTTACAAGAAATGATTGGAAAAATTATAGCAGGCGAACGGGATGGGCTTCCGCTGTGGAAGGTACTGCTCAGCGAAATTGAATATGAGCCGGTTACGGATCCCTCCGAAGGAGTGCTGGCGGCTTCGCTTGCAGAAAATATTTTGCGTTTTGGCCTATTGCAACCGGTCTTGCTGCGAAAAATGGATGGTGGAAAGCAATCTGCCAAATATGCTTTGATTGCAGGCAGGCGACGTGTGGAGGCGATGAAAATGCTGGGTCGTACACACATCCCTGCCATGGTGATCGTTTGTGACGCAGATCGTGCAAAGGCATTGGCGGTTTCGGAGAATCTGCTTCGTCGGCCGCCGCACTACATAGAGGTTGCGCAGACGCTAAACGAGCTGGTCAAGAGCGGTTGGACTGCCGAGCGACTGTCGGGTGCGCTGGCAATGCCCCGAGAGGACTTGCGTTCGTTGTTGGCAATTGCGGCAACACCTGCCGATCACAGAGCTAAGCTACGTAAAATGGAAGTGTCGCAGCTTGATGCGTTAAGGTTGCAGTCATTTTCTTTGCCCTTGCAGACGGCAATGCTGGATAAATGTATTGCTTGTCCGGATGTGGTGCTGTCAGATTTGATAACCGAGATGATGGAATCGCCCGACTTGCGGCTCACTCAAACGCGCAAGGTGATGGTGAACGATGTGCGGATCTTTTTGAACACCGTGGAGAAATCTGCGGCAACGATGAAGGAAGCGGGATTTGACACGAAGATTAGCCGCGAGGATTTGTCGGATTGTTACGTGTTTGAGATTCGCGTTGGCAAAAAGCAAGGAGAGTTGCTGAGTGAACCTTGTTTGTACACGAATGTTTCACGTGAAACATTGCCGTCTCACACAAAAGCACATCGGTTTTCGGATGCCCGAAATATATTTCAGGCAATCGCGGAGGATGAGTTTGAATTGAGTAAGGGCGTTTCACGTG
>JAFTKV010000179.1 GCA_017453085.1 Clostridia bacterium | reverse complement strand
CTTCAAGCCCTTCAAGGTAGGCGACTACGTGGTTTCCTGCGGCGAGAGCGGCACCGTTTCCGAGATCAATATGTTCTATACCATCCTGAAGACTCCCGACAACAAGACCGTATCCATCCCCAACGGCTCTATCTCCAATTCTACTATGGAGAACCTGTCTGCTGAGAATATGCGCCGTGTAGACATTACCGTTACCGTTGACTTTGACGCCAACATCGAGGGCGTTCAGGCACTGCTGAAGCAGATCGCCGAGAACAACGAGCTGGTCATCACCGAGCCTGAGGCTCCCTACGTTCCGATCACCGGTTACAGCGAGCGCGGCGTGGATCTTAGCCTGCGTGCATGGACCAAGGGCGAGAACTACTGGACCGTATTCTTCGCACTCAACGACGGTATCAAGTCCGGCTTTGAGAAGTACGACGTGAAGTTCGCACTGCCTAAGGTTGAAGTACATAAGGACTAATCCGTAAGACTGAATTTGTATCTCATACAAAAGCCGCCTTCGGGCGGCTTTTGATGAGAGGATGGAATTATCGGGAACAGTATCAGATAAAACAATTTGAGGAGATCAATTTTATGAAGGACTTTGTGATTATCACCGATTCCGGATGCGATATCAAGCCTGCCGTTCTGGCAGAATGGGGCGTGGAATGCATCGAACTCAGCTTCCGATTTGATTCGGACGACCGAGATTATTATAACCGCGATATGTCGATCACCGATTTTTACAATCGGATGCGCGGCGGCGACGTTGCCAAGACTGCGGCGATCAATCCCGATCGCTTTGCCGCTGCCTTTGAGCCCTTTCTGCAGCAGGGCAAGGACGTGCTGCACATGAGCTTTTCCTCCGGTCTGAGCGTTACCTGCAATTCCGCTCGGCTGGCTGCCGGGGAGCTGATGGAAAAATATCCCGACCGCAAGATCATGGTCGTGGATACGCTGGCTGCATCGGCAGGACAGGGGCTTTTGGTCTATCTGACCGCAATGCAGAAGAAGGCGGGGCTTTCCCTGGAGGAGACCGCAGAATACGCCGAGCAGATCAAGCTGCAGATCTGCCACTGGGTCACGGTGGACGATCTGGTCTATCTGAAGCGTGGCGGACGTGTCAGCTCTACCGTTGCGCTGGTAGGTAAGGCACTGGGCATCAAGCCCATCATCCACGTGGACAACGACGGCAAGCTGATTAGCGTATCCAAGGGAAGAGGCAGAAAGAATTCGCTGGCAACCGTTGCCGGTAAGTACATGGAAACGGCAGTGAATCCCGCCGATAGCACCATCTTCATCTCTCACGGCGACTGCCAGGAGGATGCCGAAAAGGTGGCAGAGCTGATCGAGGAGGCGACCGGTGCCAAGACCATGCTGATCACCGATATCGGTCCCGTGATCGGTGCGCACTCCGGCCCCGGTACTATTGCGCTGTTCTTCGTTGGCAAAGAAAGATAAATAGAATAAGTAAGCTCCTGTTGATGGGTATTCTCGTCAACAGGAGCTTTGTTATAATTCAATCCAGTAGCGTTGCTCAATAACGCCATTCACTTCGATTTCGTTTTCCAGAACGCCGCCGTTATTCTGAATACTCTTTGCAGATCCGATATTATCTTTGTTACAGACCATGAGGATACGGTCAATTCCCAGCTTTTGGCACTCAGCAAGTGCAAGTCCGATCATAGCGGTGGCAATGCCTTTCCGTCTTTCCGACGGGCGCACGCCGTCGCCGATGTGACCGCTGTTTAGCAGTGCGCGTTCATTCAGATAATGACGGATGTTCACAGCACCCACGAAGATGTTCCGTTCCTCGTCAAGGCAAAAAAAGGTGGAATCGGGAAGAAGAAGGTCGGTTTCTTCTTTTACTTCCAAATTAGCAAGATAATAGTCGAAATCGCGGTAGTCATTCTTTCGAATAGCGTAGGGAACGATCTTCTCTCCCGCAGCAGTCCATTCGTCCATCATCTCGGTGAGATGAGAGCGGTATTCGGAGGTTAGTTTTACCAGCTTAAGTTGCATATTACCTCCAATTTCACCAAAAGCCTCGGTTCCCCGAGGCTTTTGCTATAATGTTATTTTTCAATTTCCGCAACTACGTCGTTCATGTTGTACATTCCTGCGGGCTTGCCGATAACGTAAGCCGCCGCACGGAGTGCGCCGCTGGCAAATACCGAACGAGAGCCTGCCGAGTGAGAAAGGGTAACCACTTCCTCGTGACCGGCAAAGATCACGCTGTGCTCGCCCACGATGGAGCCGCCGCGAATGGCGTGGATACCGATCTCCTCCTTCGCGCGCTTTTGACGAACGGCGTGGCGATCGTAAGTATAAACGGGATCGTAGGGAACCTCTTCTGCGATAGCGTCAGCGATCATCAGAGCAGTGCCGCTGGGTGCGTCCAGCTTGTTATGGTGATGCGCCTCCACGATCTCGATGTCGAAATCGTCGCCCAGCATAGCAGAAGCCTTGCGGCAGAGGGAGATCAGCAGATTGATTCCGACAGACATATTGCGGGAGAAGAAAACGGGAACGGTAGCGGATGCTTCCTGCATCAGTGCGTTCTCCTCGGGGGTATGACCGGTGGTACAGACCACGATGGGCATCTTATTTTCCTTAGCATAGGCAAGCAGCTCGGGCAGGGCGGAGTGATGGGAGAAATCCACGATCACGTCGGCAGCCTCGGTTACCTCTGCGATATGCTTGTACACCGGTGCGCCGACCGCATCTGTACCCTCGCCGGTGATGTCTACACCTGCAGCAAGCGTGTATTTATCGTTAGCACGGATCAGCTCAGCGGTAGCTCGTCCCATGCGACCGTTGGCACCGCAGAAAATAATACGGATAGGATTCATAATTTTTCCTCGAAATGAATAAATTGTTGTCGCTTTCTTGAAAGAAAGCGACGTAAAGAAATTTTCAAAAAAAGGTATGTCAAACTAAATCTCGCATAGCCAAGGCGGAAGGGGAGCCCGAGGGGACGGAAACTTCGGCGTTTGAGATGGTTCCGTCCCCTCGGATGCAATTCCGCAGAAATTGCTACCTTGAATATACGGTTTGATGGATGTCACGCAATCTTAGCAGATAATCCTCAGATCAGCGCCAGCTTTTTCATTTCAGCCAGCAGCCTTTCTTTGTTGGCCTCTTCCATCTCGCAAAGGGGAAGTCTCAGCTCGTCGGAGCAGTAGCCCATAGCGGCCATAGCGTTCTTTACGGGGATGGGATTTACCTCGCAGAAGAGTGCCTTGCAGAAGGGAACCAGCTTCAGCTGCAGCTCTGCTGCCTCCTTCACCTTGCCGTCGAAATACAGCTGGCAGATGTCATGGGTCTCCTGCGGCATGGGATTGGCCAGCACCGAGATCACACCCTTGCCGCCCAGAGAGAGGATAGGCACGATCTGATCGTCGTTGCCGCTGTAAATATCGTAGCGGTCGCCGAAGGTAGCCAGGATCTCAGCGATCTGGGAGATGTTGCCGGAGGCTTCCTTGATGGCAACCATATTCTCGCAATCCATCAGTCCCTTGTAAACGGGCAGGGTCACGTTACAGCCGGTGCGGGAAGGAACGTTGTAGATGATGCAAGGGCAGGTAACAGCGTCGTTGATGGCTTTGTAGTGTGCGATCAGGCCCTTGACGGATGCCTTGTTATAGTAAGGGGTGACCAGAAGCAGACCGTCTGCGCCTGCCTCACAGGCGAACTTAGACAGCTCTACGGCGTAAGCGGTGTCGTTGCTGCCGGTGCCCGCGATCACGGGGACTCTGCCTGCCACCTTTTTGATGGTATATTCGATGCAACCGCGGTGCTCTTCGTCGGAGAGAGTGGAGCTTTCGCCGGTGGTGCCGCAGATCACGATAGCGTCGGTATGACCCGCAATCTGGAATTCGATGATCTCGCCCAGCGCGTCCCAATCAACGGTGCCGTCCTTGAAAGGGGTGACGATCGCCACCGCGCTGCCTGTGAAAATGGTTTTCTTCTTCATAATACTGACCGTTCCTTCATATCAGAGTGAGCACTACGACTCAAAAAAGTTTCTGCAAAAAGTGATTGCAATTTCGGGCGGAATGTGCTACAATAGAAGCGTTGCAGACAAACCTACTCATACATCATTATAGTAGCACAAATGTGTAATTTTGTCAAGGAGTTTTTATGATTTCCAATCACAAAAGTCAAACAAATCTGACAGTTCACGATTTCTGGTACGATCTGCCTGAGCGGTTGATCGCCCAAGAGCCCTCCGAGGTGCGGGACGGCTGCCGTCTGTTGGTGGCCGATCGGAAAAGCGGGGAGCTGTCCCATCATATCTTCCGCGAGATCATCGACTATCTGAACCCCGGCGACGTGCTGGTGATCAACGATTCCAAGGTCATCCCCGCCCGTATGATCGGCCAAAAGTCCGACTCGGGCATTGATATGGAGGTGCTCCTCCTCCGCCAGATCGAGCTGGACACCTGGGAAGCCCTGACCCGCCCCGGCAGACGCGCCAAGATCGGCACTACCATTGTATTCGGCGACGGCCTTCTTCGTGCAGAGGTGGTGGACGTAGT
>JAFTKV010000178.1 GCA_017453085.1 Clostridia bacterium | reverse complement strand
TGCGCTCTACAACGCCCAGAGCCTCCAGCTGAGGATTTGCCTCGACGACGGGCTCGAAGGATTCCAGCACCTCGGTCACTGCCTGAATGAACTCGGGCTCGGCACCGTTGCGCTTTTTCACGGTTTCCATTACGGAAAGAAGATATTGATTGGTAAGTGCCATTTTGCATTACCTCCTGTGACAAAAACTAGAATGGTATCATTATACACTTTTCCGCAGCAAATTGCAATAAGTTATGAAAAAAATTTTTTCGTTTTTTTCTATAAAAAAGAGAGGATTTTCGCTTGCGTTTTCAGAATGGGCGAAATATTCCGAAAGACTTCACAGAAAATGACAAAAAACAAGGAAACTCTTCACCGGTCGACAAAAGGGACAAGTGGTGGTATAATGATAATGCAATTTTGACATCCCGTATATCTCTGTAAAGGAAGCCTTTGGGCGAACAGAACAATGAAAACCATCCACATCTATAACCCCGCTGCAGGAAACGGCATCAAAGAAGCCCTTTCCCGGCATCATTACGTTACCAAGTCCGCCGGGGATTGCACCCGCTATATTGCCGAGTGCTGCAAAGAAGATCCCTACACCCATTTCGTCGTCCACGGTGGCGACGGCACCATCAACGAGGCGGTTGCGGGTGTGCTGGAGGCAAACACCGGAAAGACCGCACATCTTACCTTTGTCCCCGCAGGCTCCGGCAACGATACCGTCCGCACGCTGACGCAGATGGAGGACGAGGAAGCTCTGCTGGATGCTTATCTCTGCAACGGCCGTTACGGCATCAACATGGTCAATATCGGATTCGACTGCAACGTAGTTTCCTCTGCAAGCCGATTCAAGAAGAAATATGGCATCGCAGGCGGACTGTCCTACATTCTGGGCATCGTCACCGAGTTTTTCAAGCCGTTCGGCTGGAAATTTTCGGTCAAAGCCGTAGAGGAAAACGACGAACGATTCGAATTTGAAGGAGATTGTCTGCTCTGCGCAATCTGCAACGGACAATGGTGCGGCGGCGGCTTCCACAATTCCCCGCTATCCGATATGAGCGACGGCGTGATGGAGCTGCTGCTGGTCAAGAAAGTGAGCCGTTTGAAATTCCTTGCCCTGATCGGCAAATACAAAAAAGGAACGCTGATCGATCCCGCAACCGGCAAAATCAAGGAGCAATACGCCCACATCGCCACCTACCGTCGGATCACCTCCCTGACCGTTCAGGGGATCCGTCGGGTCTGCATTGACGGCGAGGTGATCGAGGCTGAAACTGCAACGGTGGAGATCCTGCCCTCTGCCCTGCGCTATCTGGCTGACGGCGCGGCGGTAAAGGAAACCGTATAAATCTCAAATCATATCATCCCGTAGGGGCGACCTGCGGCACCCGTTTCGGATCATCCGATTGCCGCGGGCGACCGCAGATCGCCTATTTTTTTATAAAATTCGCAAAAGCATAAGGAAAATGCAGATCTCATTCGTATTATTATATGAAAGCACATCCCGGGAAAGAGCGCTTTCGGAAAGGAGAATCTTATGGATCACGGAGCCCAGTGCTGGCGTCGCTATCTGGACGGCGACGAGAGCGGCTTTGACGAGCTGCTGAAAACCTACCGCAACTCGCTGACCTTCTTCATCCAACGCTACGTTCACGACGAGGGTATCGCGGAAGATCTTTGCATCGACACCTTTATGGAGCTGCTGCTACATCGCCGCCGCTACAATTTCAAAATTCCGCTGAAGAATTATCTCTTCATGGTTGCCCACAGCCGTGCCGTGGACTATCTGCGCCATGCAAAAAAGTTTGCTGCAGTAGAGCTGTCCGAGGCAGAAAAGGAGACCGCCGACGGCGAGAGCCCCGAGGAGATTCTTCTGAAAAACGAACAAAGCCGTGCGCTCAGCCGCGCAATGGATCAGCTGCCCGACGAGATGCAGATCGCCATGCATCTGGTCTATATTGAGGAGCTATCCTACAAAGAGGCAGCGAAGATCATGAAAAAATCCCCCAAGCAAGTGGATAATTTGCTGACTCGCGCCAAATCGGCTCTGCGCACCACACTTTCCAAGGAAGGAGATCTGTATTTATGAGACGAACCGATGAAGCATTCAAAAACGAAGTGTTCCACCGCTACGGCGTGCAAAAACGAAATCGGCGGAATTTGCGAGTTCTCGCCATTTCTCCGCTGCTCTTTTGCGTATTGATTGCAGGCGTTCTGCTCCTGCCGACAATTCTCGGAATGTTCGAGTCCACTTCCGTAGCGGACGATCCGTCAGAGACGACCACAATAAACGAAGAATTCAAAGAACCGCTTCCCGAAGATCATCCACTGGCTAAATATTTGAATCGTCCCGTCGAAGAGGTGCGTTGCTATAGCGGCGAATACTATACGTGGCACTCTTGTACTCAAAATGAAATTGACGAAATACTAACCAAAATCCTCGAATTATCGATCAGAAAAACCGATACGCCGGATTTTAGCTCCGGCCAATCAATGCCTCGCCTTTCCTTTAAATTCTCAGACACATCCACCGTCGAGCTTAGTCTTGACCCTTCCGGCAGCATCCAATTGAGCCATTACCCCGGAGACGAAACGCTACGCAAAACACTCACATACTATCAAATCCCGACAGACGAGATGGCAGAATTTGCATCGTATTTGAGAATGATGGCATCCGACTACGGATCCCCCACGCTGGATGAAATTCTCGCTTCCGCGGTCAACGAGATCCGCTTGGGCGGTTATAAGCAAATCGCCGATTGGGTCAGCTTCTCCGGCTCCGCCCCCGAGACCGCCACAGTAATGAGATTGCTGAGAGAGCTGGATCTGACCATGCCCGGCGTATCGTCTCTGAATTGGTATCCCGAAACTGCCGTCCGACTGGTTTTGGATCAGTATGCAATGGACGTCAGCGTCGATCCCTACACCGGCTGGCTGGAGGCGAAGCTATTCGACACAAACGATCAGATGCTCTCTGCATCGTATTACCGCACAACGCCCGCCAAAGCAAAAACACTGGTGATTTGCGTAGAGGAACTGCTCCACGGCGAATCCTCGCTAAGCAAGCACCCCACATTCGACCCCGATCAGGTGTGGAACACTTCTCTGAACAGTGCAATCAGCTCTATCCATCTCAGCAGTTTTTCTACTCAATCTCATTCTCACAGCTGTTCTGCTGAAGAGATCGAGCGGATCGTTGCAGAGCTGAAAAAGCTGACCAAGAGCAAATCGGAGCCTATGGTGAACCGTCCCTCCGGTGCCACCGTTACCCTCGCAGTAAGAGACGTTCGGATCGTACTGATGTTTGATCCCTCCGGCTATATGGAAATGAGACGTTTTTCTTCCGATTATGAGCAGACTATTCTTTTACAAGGATACGCAGTCCCCGCCGATGAAGTCACCGCCTTCGCCGCAGTGGTAAAAGAAATTATGTACGGCACGCAACCGCCGTCCGAGCCATAACCCCCCAAAACCGACCCCTCACGGGGTCGGTTTTTCCGTTGGTCGCTCCCGCTTTACAAAAATCCGCAGATGTGCTATACTGTTATTACAAACCATTTCCTGTTTTTCAAAAATCCATGCAACCTTTTTCCACAAAATCGGTCTATTAGGGTGAAGGGACCTTTCAACCACACTATCGAAAGGAGGAGTTTCAACATGGATACCCTCAAGACTGCCGACGAGCGAATCGTCGACCTCTACTTTGCCCGCTCGGAGGAAGCAATCGCCGAAACCGCCGCCAGGTACGGTAGTTACTGCAAAACAATCGCAAGCTCGATTCTCGCCTCCAATGAGGACACGGAAGAGTGCGTCAACGACACCTGGCTGAAGGCTTGGAATTCTATCCCTCCCGCCCGTCCCGGTAGCCTGAAGGCGTATCTGGCGAAGATCACCCGAAATCTGGCGATCCATCGCCGGGAAAAAGAGCGCGCCGAAAAGCGGGGCGGCGGCGAGATCCCCCTCGTTCTGTCCGAGCTTGCCGAGTGCGTCCCCGACCAATCCACCGTCGAGGACGGATTTTCCAAAGTTGCGCTGGCCGATGTCCTCAACCGCTTTCTGAGCGGACTTCCCCGAGAAAAACGGATCGTTTTCCTACGCCGCTACTGGTACAACGCGTCGGTCGCCGAAATCGCCGGTGACATGGGACTGACCGAAGCGAAGGTAAAATCCATCCTCCACCGCCTACGCGGACAGCTGAAGCTTCTGCTGGAGAAGGAAGAAATTTTGTAGAAATCCCCTATTCTCCCCCTAAAAGCTGCAATTTACGAAAGAAGGTTATTATGAAACACGAAGCAATTTGGAAAAGCCTCTCCGACATTCGGGAGGACTATATTGAAGAGGCTGCGCCAGACGCTGCAAAATCGGCGAAGGTGATCCCTCTGCCGAAAAGGAGCCTGCGACGCCGCATCATCGGCTGGGGAGCAATTGCCGCCTGCATTGCACTGATCGCCGTAGGTGCATATCCGCTGATTGGTACAATCGGTGATCCGGACGAAAGTATCACAGACGATGCCTACGCCAACTATCCCGTGCGGTCTTGGAAGGGCTATATAACGATGAACGAAGCAAGCTGGCGGATCTTCACCTTCCCATATCCCATAAACGGTGAAACCGTTCGGCTGGAATTTCCGCCCATTGAATGGAACGGTGAGACCTATCGTCTCTCTCAAGACCACAACTCCTTCGTCAGCGTCTCTGCCGAGGAGATCGGAGATGTGCTCTTCGAAACGGAAATCGTCGCTCACGGCGTTGCGGATCACGAACAGAGTGCTACTCTCTCCGCCACCCTTTCCGCTTATCCGGGGATCGATCCCGCCTACGGCGTGGTACTGACCATGGAAGGCGTGGAGGGCGCATTCCTCTATCGCACCGCAAAATACGCCGATTCTCTGGAGGAACTGATCGAAAAGGCGGGATTTTCCGAACACCTTACCACTTCTGCGAACATTTTTCACACGACGAAGGACGCAAGCGGCGAGACAGTGCATCTCGTTTTCGAGGGCATGACCGCAAAGCTCCTGTGGGATCAGCTTCTCTCTCTCGGCGAAACGGTAGATTATCACGGCGAGGACGGCAACTGGCTGCGGATCAGCATCGGACACGATCTGCTCCAATACAACAGCATTCTTTGCGTCACCTCCGACGGCTATATCACCTTCAGCGCGCTGAAGGCAGGCAAGGCGATCTATGTAGGTACCGAGCAGGCGAGAGCCTTTCTGGATTATCTGGAGGATAACCTCACCGGCTATCGGCTGGTAGAGGAGACAGAAAGCTTCGCTCCCGCCGACACAGGGACGCCCGCAACGGTGACCTGGACGAACGCAAGCTACGGTGATCGCGGAACTGATATTCCCGAGTAAACAATCAAACAAATCCCGCACTTCTGTGTTCAAGCAGAAGTGCGGGACTCATTTTTGATCGGATTATTTAATGTTTTTCTTCTTTACCAGCAGAATTGCTCCGCCTGCCAAAGCTGCAACAGCCACGAGCACTACGACGATCCAAAGGAAGGAGCCGGAATCATCCTGTCCCTCGCTCTGATCGGGATCCTCTGCCTTGCCATCCCCGTCAGGATCGCTTGCCTCCTTTTTACCGCAAACGGTGCAAGCTCCGTCTTTCCATTGATGCGCGGACGCTTTTCCCTCGGTTGCGCCGCAAACCGAGCAGGTCTTGGGAGACGTGCAGGTGGCATCCGTCCAGGTGTGGCCCAGCGCAGTGCCTTCCGTTGCATCGCAATAGTTGCAGGTGCGGGGTGCCTCGCAAGTAGCATCGCTCCAGGTATGACCGCTCGTGCACAGATCCGTATAAGCAACGTTCGCTGACAGCAGCGCATCGTTGCCCGACTCCGAACGGATCTGCTTCCAGGTCTTCGCCGTGCCGCCGTACTGCACCTTTGCCAGCTTATTGCAGCCGTCAAACGCGGAGGAAGCAATAGAAGCCATACTGAACGGGATCCGAACCTCGGTCAGAGTGCTGCAGCCGGAAAGCGCATATGCGCCCATACCGGTTACGCCTTCGTTGACGGTAACGGTTTCGATGCTCTGTGCATATGCATGCCACGGCGTAGTGTCAGCGGTATAATCCGCCATCGCACCGACGCCGGAGATCGTCAACGAGCCGTTAAACAGCGTCCAATTCACGCTTTCTCCACATACACCACTGCTGATTTGCGTGGGGATCCACGTAACCGCGCCGCCTTGATCGTTCAGATCCTTCCAACCCTTACTGTTTTCCGGATAGTATGCCGTAACGGTTGTCCAATAGAAAACGTCGTCATGCCAACCAAACGGCTGAGTATCCCGTTCAAAGATAATCGGATTCACACCGCTGTGCTCAAAAGCACGATACCCAATGACAGCAACGCTGCGGGGAACGATCAGCTCGCCCAGACTTTCGCAATGAGAGAACGCCTGCGAAGCGATAGTTGTCACACTGCCGGGAATAACGAAATTCTTCAGACTGACACAGTAGGAGAATGCCCATGCCCCAATCTCGGTGATCCCTGCGGGAAGCACCACCTTGCTCAGATTGTCACAGCCGCTAAACGTTTGCTGGGCGATTTCGGTAACGCCCTTGGGTACGACGATAGAAGTCAGGCCATCACAATTCACAAAGGCCTTGGAACCGATCTCGGTAACCGAATTGGGAATCGTAATGCCGGTTATGTAAGTACAGTCCATGAATGCGGAAACGCCGATTCCGTTCACACCGTCCTCGATCACTACGGACTTGATCTGATCGGCAAACTGCGCCCATCCTTTATTTTCCATATTCCACATCATTCCGGTTCCGGAAATAGTCAGAACACCGTCAGTCTTCAGCACCCACTTCAGGTTTTCGCCGCACTCGCCGCTGCCCAGGATATCGCTGCCTCCCTGCTCGTTTCCGCCCTGCTCGTTTCCGCCTTGTTCATTTCCGCCCTGTTCGTTGCTCTCGGGAGGAGTCTCGGGCAAGCCGGCCACCCAAACGAGATTCACGCCCATTCGCTCTTGTTTTTTGGTAGACCAGGTCGTATTATTCTTGGGGAAATACGCAGTTGCAGTACAACCGTTGGAAAATACGCAATTCTCCGAGTGATTGGTGGTGTCCACCTGAGGCGCATCTCCTTGGAAGATGATGGTCGTCAGTCCAATGCAATAGTGGAATGCGCCGTAACCGAATTCGCTCACACTTGCAGGGAAGGTGATCTGTGTCAACTTGGCGCAGCCATTGAATGCGTAGTCGCCGATCTGTCGCACGCCATCGGACAGCGTAACGGTTGTCAGACTGCGACACTGGTCGAAGGCTTCGTTGCCGATCGTCAATACGCTGTCGGCAACAGTGACGGATTTCAAGCTTGTGCAGCCCTCAAAGGCGTGCTGACCGATACCGGTAACGCCTTTCGAAATCACTACTTTTGTGATCTGCTCCCGATGGGATCCCCACGGCTGCGCGTACTGGTTGTTGAGGTCGGTCATTTTCCCTTCTCCGGAGACGGTCAATACTCCCTCCGAATCCAGCTGCCACGACACACCGTAACCGCAGCTGCCGCTGTCGATCACCGTTGCAGCATTGACGGTCAAGGGCAGCATAAGCACGCCTGCCATCAACGTTACCACAAGTAACCAAACTGTTTTTTTCGTCCAATTCATTTGTTTTCCTTCTTTCTAATTTATCGTTACGCCTTCCGGCGCAATTTACGGTTTGGCCAATATGCCACTACAATCCTTCGAACGCAGTACCCGATAAGCAGGGCGATAGTGCATCCGGTAGGTCTCGCTGTGAGAAACGACAGGATAACCGGCTTTCTCGTAGGCGGCAAGGTATTCGTCCAGCTCACCGAGAGAGAAGGCAAAGCAGCCTTCTGCGGTCATTTTTCGCAAAATTGCCAACTTTTCCAAAAATCCTTCGTTCGTTCCGTGGACGTTAGCGGCAGAGGCGATAAAATCTCTGCCCAGCACTTCTATCTCCGCCGCTTCGGCAATAGCCGCCAACATCACCCGCACTACTCCACCGCCAATGTCCTCCAGAAGCGGTGCTTGGGGATCAAAGGGCGTGCGCGCCCACTCTGCCCGCAAATAGGCAAGGCAAGCGTCTTCGTTGGCGATGAGATGTCCGCCGCCAAATTCGCTTTGGTAGAGGAGCTTTACGGCATCGGTAGGCTCCATCTTGGAATAGCGTGCCGCGTGGGTTTGTAAAATCGTGTAGAGATCGTTCATAGCAAGTCCCGACAGATCAGTTCTTCTTCCACTTGGTGCCCTGCGCAGTATCCTGCAAAGTCACGCCCATATCGGCAAGCTGTCCGCGGATCGCGTCGGCACGAGCGAAATCCTTCGCCTTCTTGGCTGCCGCACGCTCTGCGATCAGCGCTTCTACCTCCTCGGCAAAGGCCTTGTCGGTGGCAGACTCGCCGATAAGACCCATCAGATTGGCGATCTCGGTGAAGTATGCGCCTGCTTCCTCGGCCGCTTCTTTGGAGGGGCTCTGTGCCAGCAGAGAGTTGAGCTCACGCACCATCTCGAAGAGCGCGGAAACTGCGTCGGCGGTGTTAAAATCGTCGTCCATCTTCTCAATGAACTGCGCCTTGTAGCCCTCAAACGCCGCTTTTCTCTCAGCAGACAGAGGCTCGCCCGAGGTAGCGTTCTTCAGATAGAACGCCAGATTATCATAGCAGTTCTGGATACGGTCCACCGAATTCTGTGCCGCCTCAATGATATCGGCGCTGTAATTGATGGGCTTTCTGTAGTGGCTGGAGACCAGGAAATAGCGGATGGGCATATATCCGTAGAGCTTCGCCACGTCACGGACGGTGAAGAAGTTGTTCAGCGACTTGGACATCTTCTGGTTGTCCACGTTGATAAAGCCGTTGTGCATCCAGTAGCGGGAGAATTGCTTGCCGGTCGCTGCCTCGGACTGAGCGATCTCGTTCTCGTGGTGGGGGAAGGTGAGGTCTACGCCACCGCAGTGGATGTCGATGGTCTCGCCCAGATAGCGCTTGACCATAGCGGAGCACTCAATGTGCCAACCGGGTCTGCCCATGCCCCAAGGGGACTTCCATGCAGGCTCGCCGGGCTTTGCGGCTTTCCACAGGGCAAAGTCCAGCGAATCTTCCTTGATCTCGTCCACGGCAATGCGTGCGCCCGACTCCAGATCCTCGATGGGCATATGGGAGAGGCATCCGTAGCAAGCGAAGGATTTGGTGCGGTAGTACACGTCGCCGTTTTCGGCGGCATAAGCGTGTCCCTTCTTGATCAGCGTGGACACCAGGCCGATGATCTGACCGATGTTCTCGGTTGCCTTGGGATGGATGTCCGCCGCTTCAACGCCCAGACCCTGCGCATCGGTGAAATACTCGGCGATGTAACGGGCGGCGATCTCGTCGGAGGTCACGCCCTCCTCGTTAGCCTTCTTGATGATCTTGTCATCCACGTCGGTGAAGTTCTGAACGAAGGTAACGTCCCAACCTCTCCACTTCAGATAGCGGCGGAAGAGATCGAACAGCACGATGGGACGTGCGTTGCCAATGTGGAAATAGTTGTATACGGTCGGTCCGCAAGCGTAAATCTTGACCTTGCCCTCCTCCAGAGGGATAAATTCTTCTTTCTGACGGGTCAGATCGTTGTACAGTTTCATAATTGATTCCTTTCTTGGGAGACCTTTTTGAAAAAAGGTCTCCCAAACCCTCCCAAAAACTTTTGGGAAAAGTATTATTTTCATTTATTCCAAGCCGACAAGTATTTGTCGGCTTTTATAGAAGTTTTTGAAGATTCCAAAGGGACTTTTTTCAAAAAGTCCCTTTGGCGGGGCTTGGGGCAGAGCCCCAAATTAATTCATTTTTCCTTTAATGCTGCAATCGCTTCTCTCAACTCGGCGAGTTCTTTAGCGATGGGGTCGGGGATGTTGATCTGGTCCAGATCCTCCACGGCGGCACCGTCACGGCGAACGACCTTGGCGGGGATGCCCACGGCGGTGGAGTTCTCGGGAATCTCCTTCAGCACCACGGCACCTGCGGCGATCTTGGCATGGTTGCCCACCTTGATAGGACCCAGCACCTTTGCGCCTGCGCCCACCATCACGTGGTCGCCGAGCGTGGGATGACGCTTTCCCAGATCCTTACCGGTACCGCCCAGGGTCACTCCCTGATAGAGGGTGCAATCGTCGCCGATCTCGGCAGTCTCACCGATGACCACGCCGGATCCGTGGTCGATGAAGAGTCCTTTGCCGATGGTAGCACCCGGGTGGATCTCGATGCCGGTCAGCATTTTCACGAATTGGCTCAGTGCACGGGCAGTGAGCCGATAGCCTTTGTTGTGGAGATAGTGCGAGAGCCTGTGCGCCGTCACGGCGTGGAAGCCCGAATAGAGCAGCGCAACCTCTAGATTATTCCGTGCGGCAGGGTCACGCTCACGGATGCGATCCATATCGTATTCCAGCTCGTCGCAGAGGGTCAGCAGTTTTTTCAGCAGCGAAATGCGGTCGGGCTTTGCGGTAGATGGAGATGGGGGGGATTTGGGCTTGGTAAGCCCGATGGTAATCTTCATAGCAAGCTCCTTTCTGTCGGATGGGAGCGGATTTTGAGAGAAAACAAAAAATCCGCCCAATCTCCCCTTGGGGAGACAAAGGCGAATGATCGCGGTTCCACTTTGCTTTCTCACTCATTGATCCGTAACGTGGATTTCTCCGGGAGCAGATACGCATCCGCATGGACTTCCCTGCTCCGACTCACGGGCGCACAACCGTCGCTGTCCCCGGCACCGCTTCCAGCCCATGGCGGCCCCTCTCTGGCGAGACTTCTGCTCCGAATCTTCCCGATCCCAGTCATTAGTACTATTATATGCGATGAAATGGGATTTGTAAAGGGGTTTTGGGGAAATTTTTGAAAAAGATTTATAGCACCAAGCCTCCCTCCGAGAGGGAGGGGGACCGCGAAGCGGTGGAGGGAGCCTGCGCAACTAACGAATTACCATTTCCTATCAATGCTACCATCTAAACGTTCGTGCGCGCGCTCTCCCTCACCCGACTTCGTCGGGAGCTCCCTCCCGGAGGGAGCCTTTTGCGGTGCGAACACATCACAAAAGGCGAGCCATGCGGCTCGCCTTTTGTATATCCTTCGACAGACGAAATTTGTCTGGCGCAATACTTATAGCCAACCGGTTCTGCGGCGTTCAAATGCTTCCAAAGTATTAACACCTTTGGCAACCTGCTCTGTTGCGTATCTGCTAAGTTGTGTTTCTCGGATTAGTTTCTCCGTAGTTTCTTGATTCACTATTTTGAATTGTTCAATTTCTTGCCGGTTTAATGCATTTTCCCAAGCGATTGATTGGCGATTCTTCTCATTCTCGCGAGCAACAACATTAATCTGTTCCCGCGAAAGGCGAATCATATCATCAGTTGCTTGCAATTGAGCAGCTTGTGCCGTTGCAACCTGCTGAGAAAACGAATACAAATCTTGGCTCATCATTTTCACATTAGTATTGATTGATGTTAAATGCTGTTCAATTGTCGCCATGCCGACCGCCAATCTACCCAACATTTTATAAATTTTATCAATTCCTTTAATAATCTCTCCGCGAGCCACACGAGTTTCGTATAATAATATTGCTTCCTTCATCGTTTCTGCCAAACGATTTCTATATATCTGATCCAACACAATAACACAGTCCAAGTAACGATAATCCGGCGGGATAATATCATAATTATAAAAGCAAGTCAATGTAACCTTCAATTCGTCGCGACGGGAACGAAGTTCTGCCAATTGCTGATCAATGATTGCTTTTTCCTGGTTGGTTTGTGATTGCTTTTCTAATTCGTTTTGCAATTCATCTTTGGCTGTTATTAATTCCTTTTCTTTTCGGCGGTACTCATCCAATTTTTTCTGGTATGCTTTATTGTACTCATCCAATCTTTCATGATACGCCCACAACTTATCTTTATAATTATCTTTTGCTTTTGCAACTCGACAACTATATCTACTTAATTCTTCATCGTATCGCTCGAGTAGATCTCGTTTCTTTTGCCAATATTCCGACCTTTGTTCTTTATAATCGTTATGCAATTCCATAATCAATGCAATAATTGTCCCAATAATACCAGTGGTCAAAGTTGCAAAAATTAACATGGGAATTTCAAAGTACGCCGGCAGGCTATCCACAAAATAACGACCGACCGTTTCATAAATTAATCCTATCGGATATGAGGCAATTGCACCCAAAAACAGACCTAGTGTTAATGCAGAAAATATATTTTTGTTGTTACCTTTATTGTAGCGAAACTCACCTATCTCAGGCTTTTCCGGGGGTGGATCAATTTTCAAAACCGGCTCCTCGGGAGCTTTAATATTCACAATTACTTCACGTGTATTCTTATTGTCGTCCAAAATGGCACTATGTTCCTGTATATATCGAACATTCGAATCAATTGTTTGCTCATATCGTTCCACCTTCCAAATATGGTTTCTTTGCCGAGATTCGATTTCATTCTCGCACTCCTCGATCGCCCGATCCAGAGTAAACAACGCTGTTTCCATCTCCACAGCATCGTGAACATAGCGCGCGATCTCTTCCTTGGTGACTGTCAATTCGTTTGCCATTTTTACTTCCCCCTAAAAAACAAAATAAAAAAAGGTGCGCCTCCAACAGAAGAACGCACCGAAAAATGCAGACTTCCATTGTTGCCACACAATTCTCAACAAACAGGGATAGCTCTAATAACCGATACCTGAATTTCTGCCAAGCGGAATCTGCATTTTTGCAAAATTCATTATTGACAGAAAAAATGGGTATAGCCAAAAAGCCCCCTAAAAAATTAGAGAGTTATCCCGTCAAGAGTTGATTAAATTGTGTGGCAACTTTAGTATAGCACAGTTTTTGCTAATTGTAAAGCCTTTTTGATTTAAAAATTCCTCTTCTGTTGTAGGGACCGGCGTCCTCGACGGTCCGGTTGCGGGAGC
>JAFTKV010000177.1 GCA_017453085.1 Clostridia bacterium | reverse complement strand
GTAAATTCCTTTCCGCTTGTTCTGTTTTAAGCACCGATAGGAGGTCATCCGAGGCGGCAAACACCCCTTGATCCGAGATAGTCACTCCGCTTTCCTCTATTATAGCAAAAACGGAAGATCCCGTCAAGTATTCTCCCCAAAAAGACCCTCCGACAGTACGCCATCGGCACACTATCAGAGGGTCGAAAGTCATCGTTTGCAGAAGACCGCCGCTGTCTTAGATCCGCAACAGTCTCAGTTGCCGTTGAGCAAAGTACCGTATACGTTGAATGGCAGTGCGGCATTGTCGTTGACGCTGTTTCCGCCCGAGCCGTAGAACTCATATCCTGCAATTTTTTTGCCGATATAGAGCATTCTCAGCGTATCACCGGGGGAACCAAAAGCAAGTGTGTAGCCTTCGGGAACCTCAATGTCAAGATTACCAAACCGTGCGATGTTCCAATCCGCATCGTAAGTCACGGTAAGTGTATAGGTCTTCAGCGTTTCGGTCACTCTGGGGTGACTGTACTTGATCACCGAAACGGTGAGGGTATCGCCTACTCTGCAAGAGGATACAGGAACCTCCAGATTGGTGATCTTATATCCCTCGAACAGATCGAGATCCATAAAGACGTAGGGTGTGCCGCCCATGTACCAATTGAGATACAGATTGCCTTCGCTTTCCATACTGCAATGCTCCTCGATCTTGCCGCCGAGAATGTTCACGCTGCCCTCGGGAACGGGTACTTCGGGGATGTTGCTGTTATTTCCTCCCTCGGGAATATCATCCCAAGGACCGTCGTAAACAACTCCGTATACGTTGAAGGGCAGTGCGGCATTGTCATTGACGCTGTTTCCGCCCGATCCGTAGAACTCGTATCCTGCAATTTTTTTGCCGATATAGAGCATCTTCAGCGTATCACCGGGAGCACCGAAAGCAAGGGTATAGCCTTCGGGAACCAGAATCTCCAGCTCACCGAATCGGGCAAGATTCCAGTCGGCATCGTAAGAAACCGAGAGCTTGTAGGTTTTCAGCGTTTCGGTCACTCTGGGGTGACTGTACTTGATGACCGAAACGGTAAGAATATCGCCTGTACTGCAAGAGGATACGGGAACCTCCAGATTGGTGATCTTATATCCCTCGAACAGATCGAGATCCATAAAGACGTAGGGGGTGCCGCCCATATACCAGCTCAGGTAGGAATCACTTTCGGTCTCCATACTGCACCGCTCCTCGATCTTGCCGCCGAAAATATTGACGCTGCCCTCGGGAACGGGTACGGTAGGAACGTCGGGCGTCACACTTTCGCTCACCTTGGGTTCTTCATCCCAAGTGCCGTCCATAATGGCGGGAACCACTTCGGCAAGACGATGTCCCATGAGAGCGTAGCCCTCGTCGTTGGGATGAAGGTCATCCGGGAACCGAGTCTCGGTCAGCTCCGTCTTGGTGAAGCTGTACATATCGAAATAACTCACGTCATGACCCTTGTCCCGCAAAATCCCCACCAGTTTGGCTTGCAGATTTCTCACGTGAAGACTGCCGGAAGTGCCTGTACCGTAGTAAACCGGACAGTTCATTACGGTAATTTTCAAATCCGAATTCTTCTTGGTAAGCGCAGACACCAGAGAAAGTGCGCTGTCATTGAAGGCTTGATCGTCTGTGGCGGAAAAATGGGGATCGTTATGGGAATCGTTGGTTCCCAACATAATCAGAGCAAGATCGAACTTGGAAGCATTTTTCACAGCGGCGTTATACTGAGGAGTGTTTTGGTATCTTGCACCCAAATCGTCTCTCATGGTTTTTCCGCTGTTGCCATAGTTGATCACCACGTAATCCTGCCACAAAATTCTTTGGAGAACCGCAGGATAGGAGCAATAGTTCCAATCGGTGGAAAGATATCCTTCGGTGATACTGTCACCAATGCAGGCAACGGTGGTCAGATCGCATTTGCCGCTTTGGGAAAATCCGTCGGCAAAATCGATCTCGCTCTTTCCGGCGTTCACACCCTCTCGGATGTAATCCAGGATATAATCCCACGAATGATAGGTAGATGCCCAAGAATAGCCGGTTTTCAGATCGCCGGTAAGTGCAGTGTTCACATATCCGCCGCCCAGTACCAGCTTATTGGAAGTGACCGTGTTTTGATATTTGTACACATCCATCGTATCATAAGCATCACTCTGAGTGCGGTTGGTAGGACCTACAAGGATTTCATACTCCCCTTCCTCGGTGCCGGTATCCAGTGCGATTTCCAGCATCACCCCGGAAATATCGTACAAATCCGCTTGCACACGCTGGGCAATCAGCTTATAGAAGTCGTATTCGGTGGTAAAATTTCGTCCTGTCCGATGATACTCACTGCGGGCGTATACGATCTTGTAGTTTGCAATATCGGTACCCGCAATTTTCAGAGCGGCTTTCAGCGGTGTTTCCTCATTCTCCACACGATTCTGTTCACTGCTTTCGGTACTGCTCGGGGGCTTATCAGACGAGCAGGAGACGAAGATTGTCAACAGAGCAATGACAACCAAAAGAAAAAACAACGTAATCCTTTTCATCCTATAGATTCCTTTCCTATTTCCTTTTGCGCAGCTCTTTTACCTTTTCCTCCGATAACGGCTGCTATTGGGAATTATACTTGCTGTCTCTTTTTGCGAGCCACAACTGCAGCCAGAGCGAAGATAGAAACTATCGCTACAACCGCTGCAGCCAGAGCTACGTCTCCGGTGGGAGGAACAGGCACAGTGCCGGGAGCACTTTCGGCAACACTCAGCGTAACTTCCTGAGTATTTCCCAAATAGGTCTCGATCACGATCTTGTAGGAGCCTGCCTTCAGTGTCTTCAGATACGATTCGGTCAAAGCTACGGCAAAACCGTCATCGGTTGCAGTAACGGTATAATTGGAAGCTTTCAGGGTGTTTCCGTTGACCTTCACTGCAGTGAGGGTATTGCTGACTGCGGTAACGGCGATCTTGACCTCGGTGGGATTCTGTGCATCCCAAGCCTTGGTGGCCTGACCTTCGCCCAGTGCGGGAACGGTTACTGTTTCGTTGGTGGTTACGTTGGTGGCGGTTGCATTTGCACCCTGGGGAGGAGTTCTGCCCTGTGCGTCTGCAACGGTAGTGCCGGTGGTTTTACCCATGAGCGTAACGTTTTCCAGCGTATAATCGCCGAGGCTGATGATATCGTCCCAGTAGTTAATACCTGCGATACCGCCTGCTTTGCCGTCTTCGGCGCTGATTGCCGCTACGGTAGAATTCTTTACCTTATTATTGATGATCTCGATTACCCACTGTCCGTCCAACGAACCGGTAGCCCAGCATGCGCCGCCGACAATGCCGCCGGAAACGGTGTTGCCGATAACGGTAACATTCTCTACGGCACAGTTCATCACACGGCCTCTGTCTGCATAACCTGCAATACCACCCACATAGCCGTTGGTGGTCTTGGCAACGATGGTACTGTTCTCAATGGTCAGATTCTGAACGGTTCCGTATGCGTTGAAGTTGGCAAGGTCTCTCACCAGCAGACCGAAGTTGCTGGATTCGGCATCGGTGACATAAGTCATACCGCTGATGGTGTGACCGTTACCTTCGATGGTACCGATCCATCTGTCCAGAGGAGCCCATTCTTTTCCGGTAAGGTCAATGTCATTTGCAATATTGAGTGTAACCCCTCTGGTAGCGCCACCGTCAAACTTCACCGTCTCGTTAACGGTTTTCACGAATGCGATCAGCTCGTCTGCTGTGGAAACAGTAATGTTTGTAGGCAGTATGGGACGAACACCGTCCGCAGTAACCAGCGCTCTGCGGTCTCTTTCGGTTGTGTCCGTGGGTCTGATGTAGCTGCCGCCTGCGGAGTTGTTGGTATCGAATGCCATACCGACTCTGATGGAGCCGTCCGCATAGAACCAACCGTCTTCCAGCTGATTTCTGGCAATAAAGGCTTCGACGATTGCGTGGTTGGTAACAGCGCCTTCGACGGTTTCATAAGAAACAGCCGCACTTGTGACGTTGTTTTCCTTCACAAATCCGCCTTCCTTATTGGTGAAGCTGACCCATCTCTGGTTCTCGTCACCGGTGAAAGGTCCGACAAAGAACTCCAGGTTGGGAGCATCCCACCAGTTACCTGTACCGGGATCAAAGCCGACGGTGTACGCATCAGCAGCAACGTAAAGACCTTCTTCGGTGACTACACCGTAAAAAGTGAACTTCTCGTTGTTGTTGACAGATTCGATGGTTGCAAGACCTTCCCAATCGGAAAGATCGCCATCCAGTGTGATCTCGGGAGCTGCTGCAGATGCGGAAATTGCGAACATCGGCATCATACACGCAATCATAGAGATCACGAGAAGCATTGTGACTACTCTTTTCATTTTTTTATCCTCCTAAAATGATCTCGGCTCGCTGGCCGTTAATAGAGTACGAAATGATTGGACGGTCACCGTCCTTCGAATGTCAGAGACGAACCCGTCTCTGTTGGCACGGCACGAGAGCCTCACTCGCTGCGCTTTTTCCGTTTGCGGAGCAGGACGACTGCCGTAGCCACTGCTGCAACTGCCACGCCTGCGGCGATGCCACCGATGATCAGGGGCAGCGAGCCGCTGTCAGTGGGATCGGTGGGCGTTTCACTTCCCTGGGGCGCTTGGTTCTCGACGTCCGTGGAGCCGCCTTGCTCCGACTCCTCTACGGGCGTACCGATGCGGAAAAGGGAGGCGTCCTGTCCCTTCACCGAGCAGGTCAGCGTCATGCCGCTAAGCTCTGCGTTCTTTCCGCTCCACAGCTCCTTCGCCACCGCATCGGCAGGGAGCGAATCGATGAGGGTTTGCAGATCGAAGGTCAGATCGGCTTTCTTGGTCTCGAAGTTAAATATCGCCAGATAGAGCACGCCGTCTACTTCGCACCAATAGGCATCGGCGCAACGCTCGCCCGCCGTGACGGTGTAGGGCGCAAACGCCCGTCCCAGCTTCGCTACTGCGATCACGTCCTTGTTGCCGTACATCTTTTGAATCCGCTTGTGGTTTACCGACCCTTCCTTAATGGAAGAAAGATCGTCTCCCACGAGGAAACTGGTTCCCGCAATCGCGCCTGCCGTCACACGGCAGCGTGCTACTCCCTCAGACACACCCGTGACCACCAGATGGTCGGGGTCGGGATAGGGGTAGATCTCCTTCTCCCAGAAGCAGGCGGTGAGATAGCTGAGGACGTGCATGGTATTGTCCAGCGAGGAGAAGGCATCACAGCTGATACGCCGTCCGTCGGCGTACTGATAGGGGAAGAGGGGAGCGATGGAGAGATTGACGTACATCTTGCCTGCGCAGATCTCTGCGATCTTTGCCATTCCCTGATTATATGCCTGCATACCCGTGGTCACGGAAGGATCATAGTGCTGACCCTCCACCGCACCGTGGGTCATAAAGTCCAGCTTAATGTATTCAAAGCCCAGCCGAATGAAGTACTTCAGCTGATCCTCCATCCGCTTGACGGTGCCGGGATGGGTGGGGTCGAGGGCGTAGCCCCCGTCCAGCTTGCCGTAGAGTCCCGAGCCGTCGGACCTTTTCATAGCGGCATCGTAGAAGGTGTAGTCGGTTCCGTCGATCCGTGCGGACTTCAGCGCCGCCTCGTCTCCCTGCCATGTGGCAAAGGGCGTGAAATAGATGCCCGGCTTTTGCCCGTTTTTACGGCAACGGGCGACGAAGGAGCGGAGCGCTGATTCCAGATTCAGATTGCAATCGGGATCATTGGCAGCGATAAAATCCCAGTAGGAGTCGATGTTCACATACACCGCCGCACCGTCCTCGGACCATGCGTCCTGCAGGTTGTCCTTGATGTAATCGGAGATATCCATCATCTGGCTGTATTTCACCGAGGACTGGAGCACGCCCCAAGAGTTAAATCCGATGGGAACGTCCTGCACGGATTCCTTGGGCGGCACTACTGCGGCGTTTGCCTTGCCGTAGGCGGTAAAGCCCTCTCGCCAATCGTCAAAATAGCCGATGAAGGTGAGGGGCGAGCTGACCGTCTCTCCCGTTACATAGCCGTGGGGGGAGTTGTCACGGGTAAGGATATTAGCCGCACCGCCGTAGAGGGCAAGACTCATCACGTCGCCCCGTTGTGCCTGCATCGTAATGCCCGTCTTCCAAGTGTCGTGAGTAACCGAGCCGATCACCAGACCCGCCGAGGTATCGGCGTTATAGTACGCCGCCACCTCGTAGCCGGTGACCTGCTGCAGACTTTTCACTCCGATAAATGCAGGCTCTACCCACATATCGTTGTCGAAGGGGATCTGAACAAACACGCCGTTCTCAACGCCTACGCTCTTCTGGTAGACCGCCAGAGGCGTGATGCGGTTGGTGGAAAGGCTCTCACCCTCCGCACCTGTGATCCGAACCTCGGTGAGGAGATAGCCTTCTTTTGGATAGAAGAACTGGGTCATGGTACCGCCGAAGGTAGGATGGTCGGTGTGGGTGAAGGTCAGCGTGCCGCTCTCTTTGTCCTCGGTATAGCTGTGCTGGACAAAGTCATCCGAGGAAATGACCGTACCGTTAAGCTCCACCTCTGCGTGGGCGTTTTGCAGAATAACCTTCCCGCCGCTCAGGACAGAATAGGTTCCGTTGTGCAGATCAATGGTCATAACATCCTCCCATGTCACCGTGTCGGCATCGGTATAGTCCCGATCGGGGAAAACTGCCTGCTGGGTCTCGAACACCTCGATCTTGTCCAGGTCGGGGCCGTACCAGTCGGAGCCTACCGTCAGACTGCCGCCCGCCTTCAGATCAACGTTGATTTTGATCGTCCCCACCTTACTGAAGCTACCGGTGGAGGGGCAATCCAGCTTGTATTTGCCGAAATCGGTAGTCAGATTGAAATAGCGGTCGTCGGAGCCGGAAAAATAGTGCAGCTGCAGACGATACTCGCCGTCGGCGGGGATCGCCAGATCGTCGAAGGTGACTTTTCCCTCCACCGTACCGCCGTTTTGGCCGATGTTGCCTACCTTGGTTCCGCTGATCGAAGCGTTACCGCCCAGCTTTCCCTGCTCCGCCTCCAAAACGAGGACGGGGGCAGCCTCTTCGCTGTCGCCTGCCGCCGCAGTGAAGCTCGGCGTCCCCAGAATCGGGAGCATCAGCCCTACCGAACAAGCAAGGGCAATCGCTTTGATGTATTTCTTTGCGCTCATCAGAGATTCTCCTTCCCTACTGCTCGTTGATCGCTTGGATCATACAGCACACAAGTATACTTTACTCTACAATTTTATTATATCGCCGATCGGGTTGATTGGATTGTATTTATGTTGCGAATACAGGTAATCATGTTGCATCGGACGTGAGAATATGTTATAATAATAGGTAAGAATCGACACACACTGCACCGTTATGTTTCAACCTGCAAGTTTTGGCAGATGATTTTTACCGGCTTGGTTGTGTATCTGTTGCATTTGTCCAGAATGTATGCTATAATTTTTTATGAAAAGCAAACGTTTTTACCCACAGGAGGATCCCATGCCAATCGAAACCCTCAACAGTCCCTGCCGAGCCTTTTTAGGGCATGAATGCTGCAGAAAGGGACACCGCTTCGGCCCCGCCATCCGTGAATATTTTCTGCTCCACTTCGTCATTCGGGGGAAGGGACGGCTCTTTACCCCCCAGGGGGAGTATACGCTGGAAACAGGGGAAGGGTTTCTTCTCTCCCCCGGAGAGGTATCCACCTATGTTGCCGACAAAGACGATCCGTGGGAATACGTTTGGGTAGGTGTGGGAGCCACCAATGAAACCGAGGAGATCTTGCGCCGTCACGGGCTAGAGCCGGGGGCGCACTGTTTCGTCTATCGTGACGAAGGCAGCGTGATCCCCACTCTGATCGGGCTGGTTTCCAACTACCAGCTCAACTCTTACGAACAAGCAATGGGCGCCTTCTACCTCCTGATGGGTACCGTTGCCATGGAGGAAAAAGAGCGAAGCGGTGGACGCTACCTGGAAAAATGCTACGATTACATGGAAAAACATTATTCAGATGCACTGACAGTAGAGGCAATGGCCGATCATCTGCACATGAGCCGCTCCTACCTCTACCGCATCTTCAAGCAGAATTTAGGCATTTCCCCCCAGCGTGCCATACTGAACTTTCGCTTGGAAAAAGCGTCTATGCTAGTGGAGCGGGGCGGCATCCCGCTCACCGAGATCGCCCTGTCCTGCGGTTTTTATGATCTGAGCCATTTTTCCAAAGCCTACAAGGAGCGGTACGAACAATCTCCCAAGGCGGAAAATAAACAAGAAGAGTAAGGGCGATCGCTCGGGCATACTCGTAACACATACGCTCATACGGTTTCCAAGCCTCTATTGATTCCAAAGATTTGTGCGTACAATCGTAGGCAACGCCTCCTCTACTGTTGTTTTATAGTATTTAATTGGATTATTTAGGAAATAATACGATCGCATCGTATTTTAGCCTTGACAAAGGCGCTCGTTTATGCTAAAATAAGATAGAATCGTATTTAAGCGTCAGGAGGATTTCTGCATGGCTTACATCAAACGTGATCTTGAAGATAAAATTATTGCTCTTTCCAAAGAGTATTCCTGTATTTTGATCACCGGCCCCCGTCAAGTTGGCAAGACCACTGTTCTGCGTCAGCTTATGGATGATGCTCGTGAATATGTTACCCTTGACGACCTGGAGGAGCGAGCACTTGCAAAGCGTGATCCTGCAATGTTCCTTACCATGCACCGAACACCGATTATGATCGACGAGGTGCAGTATGCGCCCGAGCTTTTCTCGTATATCAAGATGGAGATTGACAAGGGGGCTGCGCCCGGCACGTATTGGCTTACCGGCTCTCAGGCATTCAAACTGATGGAGCTTGCGCAAGAATCCCTTGCCGGCCGAGTGGCGATTCTGCATATGTCCAGCCTGTCCCAGCACGAAATCTACGGCTCCGGGGAATGCACGCCGTTCTCGCTGGATCTGCAGGCATTGAAGGCAAGAGAGAAAACCAATGTGCCTGCCAATCTCACTGAAATTTACGAGCGCATCTGGCGAGGTTCCATGCCCGGACTTGTGAGTGGTAAATTCTCTGACCGTGATGTCTTCTATTCCAGCTATCTGCAAACCTATATCGACCGAGACGTGAAAGAGCAGGTACAGCTTGCCGATCCGCTTCTGTTCCGTGATTTTGTCCGTGCCGCTGCCTGCCGCACAGGGCAAATGCTCAATATCCACGATATAGCGCAGGACGTTGGCGTTTCGGATGACACCGCAAAACGCTGGTTGCAGGTGCTGGAAAAGTCTGATGTCATCTTCTTCCTGCGCCCCTATTCCAACAATCTGTTGAAGCGCACCGTAAAAACACCGAAGCTCTATTTCTTCGACACGGGTTTGGTGGCATATCTGACACGCTACTCCTCACCCGAAATCTTGATGAACGGCGCTATCAACGGCGCAATTCTTGAAAACTTCGTGGTAGCGGAGCTGCTCAAGTCCTACCATAACAATGCGAAGGAGTGCCTTTTGTGGTACTACCGAGACAGCAATTCCAACGAGATTGATATGGTGATCGAGAGCGACGGTTTGCTCCATCCGCTGGAGATCAAGCGCTCCGTCAATCCCGGCAGCGAACTACTGAATGCCTTCAATCTTCTCGACAAAGCCTCCGTTCCACGCGGCAACGGCGCAATCCTTTGTATGCGTCCGAAGCTCTCTGCACTGAATGCCGAGAATTATATTGTGCCGATTTGGATGATTTAACTTATATAATCCCTGTCACACAAAAAACTCGTGAGCGATAGCTCACGAGTTTTTGTGTGCCGTTAGACCTTATTGCACGCCGAACGCTCTCATCCCTCTATCACCAAATACCCCTTCTCCACCGATCCGGGCAGAGCCAGTTTCTTCGTCGCCGTCATCCCTTCGAATCGGATGGTTGCGGTCTTGGTGATGCTGTCGGGTCGTTCTTCCACCGCCACGATGGTGCCGGCGCCGAATTTGGTGTGCTTGACTCGCTTGCCCACCAGCATCTTTGCGGTGTACATTTTAAGATCGTGGGCGATCAGCGGCACAGGTGAAGTACGTCTTCCCTTCTTCGGCTTTTCCTTGATAGTGGAAGTCTCATACACCGGCGTTCGATCCCGCTCTGCAATCATCTGGGAGAGCGTCATCAGCGCCGCGCCTCCGCCGGTGTACTCTACCAAGAGCCACTCGCCGCATTGGGCGGTCACAACTCCCTTCCCTTTCGTCCGATGGGTGTAGGACTTGCCGCAGAGATTCTTCTTCACGAAAGACAGCACGTCGCTGTCATCTATCACTTCACGAGGAAGGCTCCGCATAACCTCGGCAGTGAATGCGGAAGATGCTTGCTCACAAGTGAATAGATACAACTCCGCCTTGGCACGGGTCATAGCGACGTAATAGTGCCGCCGCTCCTCTTCATAGAGCTTGATCTCTTCGTCGCTCTTCGCATCCTCTGCCGAAATCGAGGGCAGGATCCCGTCCAGTACGTCCAGCAGATAGACTCTCTCATACTCCAGCCCCTTGGACGAGTGAATGGTGGAGAGCGTCAGCTTGTTGGCACTGCTGTTGGTGTGCATTTGCACGATCCCCTGCAGTTCCTCCAACCGTCGCAGGAGCGAGAGTGCAGACGGCTCGTTTGCCGCCAGCATTCGGAGGATGGCATATTTGCCTCGATCCAGTTTGTTGTTCTGCACATACTGCCCGTAACCCATACGGTTCCAGATGCGGTCGATGGCATCCACGGCGCTGTCCGAGGGGAGCAACTCCATCATCTGCGCCAGCTCGATCACGCCATCCTTGGCATAGCCGGGCAAATCAGGGACGGATGCCAGCTCCTCCAATAGCGGTTTTCCGCTTCGCTTGCCCAACGCACAGGCGGTCTCCGCCGCCTTTTTGGGAATGCGAAGATCAAAGCGATAATAGATCCGCATAAACAGCTCAGCATCCGTGGGCGCGTGGGCGAAGTAGATAATGTCGGTGATGTCACCCACCACACGATTGGAAAAGAAGGCTTCCTCGGGCTTTTTGCAGTTGTAAGCAATCCCCTTCCGCTCAAAATGGTCGATCAGCGGCATGGCGCTGTCATTGTTGCGGTAGAGGATTGCCGTGTCACTGTCGCAATCCTCGGCAAGGGCAAAGAGATATTTGTACTGCGCCGTACGGTCGATGGCGTTGATCTTCTGCACCGCAAGACCGCTTCCACGGGTGGCCTCGATCACCTTCTCACGGCGGAAACGGTTCTCCTTCACGAAAGCATTGGCGGCGGCGACTACTTCCACGGTGGAGCGGAAATTCTGTTCCATCAGAAGCACTTTTGCCCCCTCGTAGTCCTTTTCAAAGCTCATCAACGCCTCGGGATAGGCGGCACGGAAGCCGTAGATGCTCTGATCCTCATCGCCCACCATGAAGAGGTTGCCGTGTTTGGACGCCAGCCGTTTGATGATATCGTGCTGAATCTTGGAGGTATCCTGAGACTCGTCCACGCAGAGATAGCGGAATTGATCTTGAAAATGTGCCAACACGGGCTGGCATTTATCCAAAAATGCGAGGGCGTAGCGCATCTGATCGTCATAATCCATCAGATTGCGCCGTCTCAGCTCGGCACAGTAGGCACGGTACAGTTCTGCGATCTTAGGCAGATCGCTCTTAAATGCGTCGATCTGCTCATCGGAAAGGCGCATATTTTTGATGTAAGTGATGGCAGACTGCACATTTTTCACGTCGCTGACGGTGGGATACTCGCCCACGATCTGTCGGTAGAGGTCGCTCACCAACTTCGCCTGCTCGCTCTCTTTGATCAGCTCGGGTGCTTGTCTGCCGTAGGTGGCGCAGTAGTAGTGGATGATCTTCTGGCAGATACCGTTGATAGTGTGAAACTCCATCCGATTTGCATTTTCGCGCCCGAATTTGGCGGCAAAGCGTGCCTGCATCTCCTCGGTAGCCGCGACGGTATAGGTCACGGTGAGGATGGAAGCGGGATTGATGCCGCAAACGTGCACCATATAACCCAGACGATGGATCAGCACGGTGGT
>JAFTKV010000176.1 GCA_017453085.1 Clostridia bacterium | reverse complement strand
CGATATGTTCGCCGCACCCAAGCCTTCTCCAGCGGAGAAGGTGTCGCCGAAGGCGACGGATGAGGAGATCCCCGTTTCCGCCGCACGGTCACGTGGTGCAGATCGTTCGGACGGGACATCGAGGGCGCCGTCCCCTACGGGGGATGTGCGAACACATTGCGTCGCCCGTCGCCTTGGTGCGAACCGTTCGAACGGCGGGAGCAAGCCCCCGCCCTACGGGTGTGGGGGGTAGGCGAACACATTGCACCGTCCGTTCCCTTGGCGCGATATGTTCGCAATTTCTTGTAGGGACAGGCGTCCTCGACTGTCCGCGCCGCCGCAGGCGGCATCGAAGGATGCCCACCGCCCATTCCCTCGGTTCAAATGGTTGTCACAACTATCTTAATCACTATTTCAAAACATCCCGACCGTTCGGTCGGGATGTTTTTGGGGTTTATTCGGTTCGGAGTGCTTCCACGGGGTCCTTCTTCGCCGCCATTTTGGAGGGGAAGAAGCCGGCGATCATGGTGAGGATCACGCTCAGCACGATCAGCAGCAGGCCGGAGAGAGGCAGAACGGCGATCCGTTCAATATTGGTGAAGTGCTCGAAGATCATGTTGGCGGGGATGCACAGGATCAGCGTCATGATAATGCCGATCGCACCGGCCGCAAAGCCCACGATCAGGGTCTCGGCGTTGAACACGCGGGAGATGTCTCGTTTGGAGGCACCGATGGCACGGAGAATACCGATCTCCTTGGTGCGCTCCAGCACCGAGATATAGGTGATGATGCCGATCATGATGGAGGACACCACCAGCGAGATGGAAACGAAGGCGATCAGCGCGTAGGACACGAAGTCTACGATGGTGGTCACCGAGGACAGCAGAATGCCCATCACGTCGGTGTAGCTTAGCTGATCCTTTTCCTCCACGCCGTTGTTATAGTCGGTGATGAACTTCTCGATCATCTCCTTGGCTTCGAAATCCTTGGCGTAGAAGTTGATGGTGGCGGGCTTCGCCTTCTCGGCATCGCCCAGCATAGTCAGGTTGGAGTCCAGCGTTGCATCGGTCTGGGGAGCGATCTCGTAAAGCATATCCTGCAGGGAGTTAAATTCCTCGTCGGACATAAACTGGAGCAGCTGTACGAAATTCACCTCGTCCACCGACATTTCCAGCAGCGTGGTGTTCATGAAGGCGTAGATCTCTTCCATCGCCGTCTCACCGCACATCTGCTGGAGACCGGGGATCGCCATGGGCATCTGGTCGGATGCGGGCACGCCGGCAATGGCGACCATGATCTGCTCGGTGGTCATGGCAGGCAGCAGGGTCAGCAGATTGTCGGGGGTGATCTGCACCTTGTTTTCCATCATTGCCGTCAGCGTACCGCAGAGCATCTGCAGAGAGGTGGCGTTATCGGGATTTTGCTTGGCGATGGCCAGCATCTGCTCTACCAGCTGTGCGTGCTGGGCGGCATCCATGATATAGGCAAAGCCCATAAAGGTTTCTGCGTTGACAGGCGGCTCATTGCCGAACAGCTCGTGTACCTGCTCGGTCATATAGGCGTAGAGCATTTCCATGGTAGCGTCGTCGATGGTATCGATCAGCTCGCCGATGGTCTCCTTGGTGTACACGGTGCGCTCGAACTTCAGACCGGTGAGCACGTTGTACTCGGGAGCTGCCTTCTGCTGGTTGATCACCTTGCTGCTCTCATTCATTTCCAGGATCAGATCGGTGAGACCCTTGGTGTAGCCGATGGCACCCTGAATAGAGGTTGCGGTGGCGTTTTCCTTGGGGCAGATGATGCCCGAGATCTTCAGGGTCACGCCCTTGTCGGTCACGTAGGACACCTGATCGTAGCCGATGTCGTCCCGCACGTCGTTCCAGACGTGATACTCGGGATGATCGGGATAGGTTCCGTTGGTCTCTTCAAAGAAATCGGAGGTGTTGAGCAGCTTGAACTCCATGCCCAAAAAGTCGTCGAAGGAGAAGGGCTCGATGGGATCGGCCTCGTACTTGCCGCCCTGGAGCAGATCGTTCATGATGCCCTCCAGCTCGCCCTGATCCAGCACGCCCAGCATATAGAGCACCATTTTGCTGATGCGGTTGCCGCGGCTGACCACCAGCACTACCTCGTTGTCCTCGGCAGGCCACTCGCCTGCGATCACGTCGTACTGCTGATTCAACAGATCACGGTTGTCGATCATCTGGGACATGACGTTCATGCCCATATTCATTCCGCTGGCACCAGCGGACTCCATGATCTCGGTAAGGCCTGAGAAGGCAGAGCCCATGTTATCGAAGATCTTGGTGGGGCTGACCTGGGTCTTGCCGTCTGCGGAGAAGACCTGCAGATCGAAATTGTAGGTGTACTGGATATCGCTGACGTACTGTCCCAGCTCGTCGGAATGTTTATCCATATGCGCCTTGAAGGCTTCCAGATTGTTGCTGATGGTAGAGGTCATAGCAGACACCATGGTGTCCATGGAATCGTCCACGTAGATCTTGTTGGGATCGTTCTGATTCTGGATGTTCTCCTGCACCTGGGTCATTGCGCCCAGCAGAGCGGAATAATCCTGGGTATTCTCCTGGAGGGTCAGCGGGTAGGTGGACAGCGCGTCCTCCTGTACCTGCGCGATATACAGATTGATACCGTTGGACAGCGACAGGATCAGCGCGATGCCGATGATACCGATGGAGCCTGCAAAGGAGGTGAGGATCGTACGACCCTTCTTGGTCATCAGGTTGTTCAGCGACAGAGAGATGGCGGTCAGATAGGACATGGACTTGTTGCGCAGCCGCTTTTCCTTGCTCTTTTTCTCCTTTTTCTTGCCGTCTGTCACAACGGCGGGAGCGATCGCCCCGTCTTCGGTCGCAGCTGCTGCAGCTGCTGCTTCTGCCGCAGAATCGTACGGCATGGAGTCGCTGACGATGACGCCGTCCTGCAGCTTCACGATACGGGTAGAGTAGGCCTCTGCCAGCTCGGGGTTGTGGGTGACCATCACGATCAGCTTATCCTTAGAGATCTCCTTGAGGATCTCCATGATCTGTACGGAGGTGGCGGAGTCCAGCGCACCGGTAGGCTCGTCGGCCAGCAGAATATCGGGATCGTTGACCAGCGCACGGGCAATCGCCACTCTCTGCATCTGGCCGCCCGACATCTGGTTGGGCCGCTTGTGGATCTGATCGGCAAGGCCTACCTTGGTCAGCGCATCGATGGCACGCTGACGGCGTTCTGCCTTGGAAACGCCCGACAGAGTCAGTGCCAGCTCCACGTTGGAGAGCACCGACTGGTGGGGGATCAGATTGTAGGACTGGAAGACGAAGCCGACGGAATGGTTGCGGTAGGCGTCCCAATCGGCATCCTTGAACTGCTTGGTGGATTTTCCGCGGATGATCAGATCGCCGTCCGTATAGTGATCCAGACCGCCGATCAGGTTCAGCAGAGTCGTCTTACCGCAGCCGGAATGGCCCAGGATGGAGACGAACTCGCTGTTTCGAAATTCAATGGAAATGTCGTTAAGCGCCTTGACCGACGCTCCGCCGGTCTCATAGGTTTTTACGATGTGTTTCAGTTGCAGCATTTTTAACGGTTTTCCTCTCTTATATAGGATAAATGGATAACAGAATGGGAATATTGTACTGAGTAAATATAAACCGCGTATAAATATTTGTCTTTGAAATTGTAAATTTTTTGCAGACACAGGGATTACGCAGGGGAAGACTTGCCGCATCTTCCTTTTGGGAGTCGTACGCCTTGATTTTTGCCATTTTATGAATATTCTTTCATTGACTTGTAAATTTCCGAAAAAGACTTGCATTTATACCGAAAATGTGGTATTCTAAACTGTAAACCTATTGCCGATCGGCTTTTACGATGCGGCAAAAACGAACTCGTCCGTCCGGACGGATCGGGCGCGAAAAGGAATGATTCTATGAAAAAAGCACTCTCTTTGGTGTTGGCGTCTCTTCTGGCACTTACCGCCGTCGGCTGTAATAGCGGAGAGGATCATCAGCACAACTATTCCGTAAAGGATATGAACGATATCTATCTTGCCTCCGAGGCAAGCTGTATGGCAGGCAGACTCTACTTCTACGCCTGCTCGGTCTGCGGCCGCTCCAGCGGAGACGAGACCGATCCCGATCTGCAGTATATCTGGCAGGGCAGCGATGCGCTGGGGCACGAGCTGACCCCCGAGGGATGCACGCGCGAGGGGTGCAGCTTTGCTTCCAAGGACAGCGGCACCCTGGCCAACGGGATGCAGTGGGCGTTCTATCCCGACGGCACCCTTTACTTTTTCGGCAGCGGCGCACTTCCCGACTGGTCGGAGGAGGAGATGCGGGCAGGCAGCATTCCGTGGATGAGCTATGCGATCCGCAAGATCGAGCTGCCCAAAACGATCACCTCTGTGGGCGATCGCTCCTTTGCGGGACTTGCCTCGCTGAAGACCGTGGAGCTGCCCTGGGGCGTGACCTCGGTGGGCGAATCCGCCTTTGAGGGCTGCAGCTCCCTGTCTGCACTCACCCTCCCCGACAGCCTGAACATCATCGGCAAAAACGCCTTCCGCTCCTGCTCTGCGTTGACTGCCATCACCCTCCCTCGTTACGCCGCCTCCATTGACGGCAACGCCTTCGCAGGCTGCTCCGGACTGACCGCCATCTCGGTTGCCGAAGGCAATTCCGCTTATTCGGTCATCGGCGGCTGTCTGGTGGAAAAGGTCAGCGGCACGCTGATCACCGCTCCCATCGGCTACGCAGTTCCCGCAAACGGAGTGACTGCCATCGGCGCGTCCGCATTTGAAGGGCGCACCGATCTGACTGCGATT
>JAFTKV010000025.1 GCA_017453085.1 Clostridia bacterium | reverse complement strand
TGTGATGTGAGGGGAGACGGCTGGGTTCATGTGGCGTTGACCTTTGACGAGGAACTGGGAGAGATCCGTGTTTATCGTAATGGTGAGGCTGTGGCAAGTAAAGACTCCTTGCTACCCATCCATCCAGACGTACTGAATAATCCTTTCTGTATTGGCGGAGATATCCGTGATGGCAACCCACAATTCTTAAAGGGGATGATCCGTTCGGTTGCGGTATTTGACGAGGTTCGTACCCCCGAACAGATCAAAGCGGACTATGCTGCTTCGGAGCCTCAGTCTGAGTTGCTCCTTGCTTCTTATGACTTCTCTGCGGGAGATTTGACTGACAGGAGTGGAAATGGATGCGATCTTCGGATCAGATCCAAATGGTTTACGGAAAAGGACGCGCTCAAAGATTATGCGTATTCTTTCGCTGTTGTGGGAGACACCCAGATCGTCAATTACTTCTATCCCGAAGAACTGTCAAAGATCTACGATTGGATCGTAGACAATGTGGAAGAGAAGAATATCCAATATGTATTCGGCCTCGGAGATATTACCGATAAGGACCTGACAGCAGAATGGAACCGTGCCAATGAAAACTTTGCAAAGCTGGACGGCTTGGTTCCGTATTCCGTGATTCGCGGCAATCACGATTCCATTGAAAAATTCGATGCCAATGTTGCCACCAATGCGACCTATACGAGTCAGTTCGACGGATTTTACGGAACCGATTCCGCGCTGAATTCCTGGCGTACATTGACCGTAGGTCAGACCGAGTACCTGATGATCACTTTGGATTACGGCGCTTCGGATGAGGTGTTGGCCTGGGCAGGCGACATCATCGCGTCCCATCCCGATCACAAGGTCATCATTACCACTCACGCGTATCTCTATCGTGACGGAACCACTCTGGATCAAGGCGATGTTTGTCCTCCCGCGACCAGCGGCGGCTATAACAACGGTGACCATATGTGGGAAAAGCTGATCTCCAAATATGAAAATATTTCCCTTGTCATGTCCGGTCACGACCCTTGTGACAATGTTGTTGTAACACAAAGCATCGGCGAGCATGGCAACGTGGTGACACAAATGCTGGTCGATCCTCAGGGGATCGATAAAAGAGAAGGAGCAACCGGTATGGTAACCATGCTCTATTTCTCGGAGGATGGCTCTGAGGTACAGGTCGAGACCTATTCCACTGTTCGAGAAAAATATTATCTGGAAGAAAACCAGTTCTCCTTTGAGATGGACGCAGATGGCGATAACGCCCTGCTTGACCGGAGTATGCTGGACGTAAAGTTCCAATTGACCAAGGGTACAACGGCCGAATCGGAAAAGACCGATCTTCGTATGGTTTCTACCGTAAACAGCTTGAAATATGAAAAGGTTGGCTTCCTCTTTACCATTAACGGCGGGAACGAGATCAACAAGGAGGATCGGAATGTATATCAGACCCTTATGGGAACAGAGGGTGAAACGGTTTTGACATACACCCCCGAGCTGTTTCATGCCGATTCCGAATATTTCTTTACCTATACGGAAGGAAAGATCGCAATGGCGGATTACGACAGTGTTCTGACTGTACGGGCTTATGTCCAATTGGAGAATGGTACCGTGATCTACGGAGAAGCGACCAGCGGCACGATCCGTAGCTTGTTTGAATGATCGTCGGAGATGCGAAGGAAATGAAAAAGCATTATACAACTCTTCGGTTGGAGCTGCTGAAGCTTGCGGCTGAGGATACTGCGTCCTTTCCGGTTTTGAAAGCGGAGACGGTAAAAGCGATCTTTGGAAAGATCTGAAAAAGCTTTGAACTTTAAAAAATGAAAGAAGTAGGAAAAGGAGAAATGACAATGACGCAAGCGGAGATCAGACATACTTTGTCCAACACCTGGACCACGATCGGTAAAATGACCGACGGAGCACAAATTCGTGTCATGTCCAATAATATGCTGGGGGCGGGAGATCCCCAGTCCAGAGGAGCGGACCTGCACTATACCGAGCGGTTGAATATTTTGTGTGAATATTATCTTTTCTTTCAGCCGGATTTTCTTGGCGGCCAGGAATGCGGAGCGACGATGATCGCGGCAATGCCGGAGGAGTTCTTCTCCGTATACGCGCAAGCTCCCGTGGAGGAAGGGGTAAAGAACCGAACGCCCGTGTTTTATCGAAAAGATCTTTGGGAGGTAGAGGACAGCCGTTTTCATAAGCTGACGGTGGATGATCCTTGGCTGGATCATTGCTGGTCCTATTATTGGGCTCTGTTTCGGAATAAAAAGGATCCGTCCAGTCGATATATTCACATGAACCTGCACTACCATTACAAAACGGCAGAAAGTCGTATGCCGGGCGTGCTGGAGGTTCGAGCGGAGCTCGCGCGACTGATGGAGGTCTATCCCGGTGTTCCAATCTCGATTTCGGGGGATTATAATTTCCGATGCCCCGGGGTGGAATATACGGCTATGACTGAAGGCTTGAATATGCACACCGCTATTCTGATCGCGGAGCAGGGCGGCGATGTTGCTTACAGTTGTCATCCCATCGATCATATGGGCTCTTGGAAAAATCCCGCGGTGATCGACCACATTTCGGTGACAGCGGATACCGTGGCGGTCAAACGATTTACCAAGATTGAGGATGAGGTGATCTGCAAGGCCAGCGATCATTACCCGATCTTTATCGATATTGCGCTCAAGTAAGAAGATCCATATAGTAAGCGGCTGTTGCGAAATTCGCAACAGCCGCTGATATTTTCAGTTGATCCGAACCTCCGCGGATCCGTCCTCCCGATAAAGGATGCGATCTCCCTCGGAGCTCATGGCATCCATATATGAGAGATAATCCTCTTTGGAAGCAAACAGAGGGGTAAATGACGATAGGATCGATCTCGCGCGGTCAGCATTGTCACCAAGCAGAAGAAGGAGCATGGCTAACTGCCATTTTGCGTTCTCTACACAAGCGGCATCCCGATCGGTCACGCGGTAGTCATTTCCGTGCGATTTTCCC